>NZ_KQ557122.1:0-121888 GCF_001443665.1 endosymbiont of Ridgeia piscesae
TCTTCCCCGCATCGGAATCACCTCCAATACGGGGAGATTATAGAATGAATAGAGAACCCGTCAACAGATTAACCGAATGGCTCTGGGGTAACCCCCCCCTTTTTTATGGGTACATCATGGAATCATTTGTGCTTTTCAGCATCGCCCTTGATCAAGGCTGAAACCTTGAAGCCCAGAAAGATAATGATCACCACACAGATCACCACGGAAATGATGGATCCCCAAAAAACAGCATCGGCATTCATAGCATATCCCTCGATTCTTGGCCACATGGAAGGCATACCTCCCATGTGGCCCACTTAGACAAAGCCGTTATTGGCCGCCACCAAACTTGTAAACGTAGACAGCTAGCTTCTTGATGTCGTCTTTGGAGAGACGATCCCCAAAAGACGGCATCTCAACCACGCGTGACGCGGGGTCAGTCGCATCGTTTACACCATGTTTGATGGTATAGGCGATACTCTCACTCCGGCTCTGTCCCTCTTCCGGGGTGAAGCGGTAGATACCGTCGGTCAGGTTGGCGGAACCAAGAACCTGCATGCCCTTACCGTCCATGCCGTGACAGGCGATGCAGCCCTTCTGCGTGAACAGGGGCTCACCAGCAGGATTGCCAGACTCAATCGCCGTTACCAGCTTGCCTAACTCATCATCAGAGATGATCTTGCCATGAGCAGTCATGATGCCCTTGCGTCCCATGCTGATGGTCTGTTCGATGGTCTCGATGGCACCACCGTAGAGCCAGTCATCATCGGCCAACACAGGGAAGTTGGGACCACCCTGACCGCCGCCACCGTGGCAGGCCGCGCAGTTGTCACCAAATAGCACCTTGGCCGCGGCCACGGTGTATTCGCTCAGCCCGGGATCGGCCAGAACATCCTTGGCGCTCATACCCTTGAGTTGGCTTTCGAATTCGGCGCGAACGGCTTCCACCTCATCAACGCCTTCGTTGTACTCGCCGATCTGGGTCCAACCCATTACACCCTTGGTCGACTCGTTACCGATCGGGTACATGGGGTAGAGCACACCATAACCAAAGAACCAGATGATCGAGGCCCAGAAGGCGATCATCCACCAACGCGGGGGCGGATTGCTAAGCTCCCGCAGATTGTCGTCCCATATGTGCCCGGTGTTGTTTTCACCCGGAAATGGATTGTTATCCGCCATTTTTTTCTCCGCTATCGATTTTATCTTCTTCCATCGGGATAAAACGCCGGGACTCCAGCTTCTCCCGATTTTTCGGACGTAGTGCGTAGAAATACAGACCAACCATCAGGAGGAAGACGACCACGGTCATGACCAGGCCCACCCAGTCGTTGGTGGTCATCGCCTCCCAATCGGTATGGAAGTATTCCGCGAGACTACTCACGATATACCTTGCTGTCGTCCAGCTTGGCCATAGTACCCAGTACCTGCAGGTAGGCGACCACCGCATCTTCCTCGGTCTTGCCTGCCAGTTCGGCATTGGCGCTGGCGATGTCCTCATCCGTGTAAGGAACACCCATCAGCTTCATGACCTTGAAGCGGGCAGCCATATCCACACCTTCCACCGAATTGTTTTTAAACCACGGGTAGTTGGGCATGACAGATTCGGGCACGACGGAGCGAGGCGCCCGCAAGTGCTTACGATGCCAATCGTCGGAGTATTTGCCGCCGAGGCGAGCAAAGTCGGGACCGGTACGCTTGGAACCCCACTGCATCGGATGGTCGTACATCGACTCCGAGGCCAGTGAGTAGTGTCCATAGCGTTCCTTCTCGTCACGGAACGGACGGATCATCTGTGAGTGGCAGAGATAACACCCTTCCCTTTGGTAGATGTCCCGACCTGCCAGTTCCAGCGCAGTATAGGGACGAATGCCGTCACCAGCCTTGTGGTCAGCCAGGGTCTGCCCTGCCTGACGCTGCCAGACGATCTCCGGGAATTTGTTATGCTCAAAGGTGCTACTCATAGTGAAGAGCGGAACGATCTCCACAATACCGCCCACAGAGAGCGCAATAGCCAGCATGATCAGGAGACCCCAGATGTTTTTCTCCATCTTCTCCTGCATGCCAACAGCTTCATTGTTGTTTGCCATTTTACGTATCTCTCCTTAATTAAACAGCGGCGGTACGCGCGGCCTGGATGCTCCCTTCGCGGGAAGCCTTGCTAACGGTCATCAATATATTGACGAGCATGAGCACCGCGCCCAGCAAGAAGATCATGCCGCCAACTGCGCGCATCGCGTAGTAAGGGTGCATGGCTTCAACAGACTCAGCAAAGGTGTAGGCCAGAGTGCCGTAGTCATCATAGGCGCGCCACATCAGGCCTTGCATGATGCCGGATACCCACATGGCAACGACGTAGACCACGGTACCGATGGTAGCGGTCCAGAAGTGAGCGTTGATCAGCTTCTCAGACCACATCTCGGTATGAAAGGTACGGGTCATCATGTGATAGATCGCACCAATACCAACCATAGCAACCCAACCCAGCGCACCGGAGTGTACATGGCCAACGGTCCAGTCAGTGTAGTGGGAGAGCGCGTTGACGGTCTTAATCGACATGACCGGACCTTCGAAGGTTGACATGGCGTAGAAGGCCAGGGACATAATCAGAAAGCGCAAGACATAGTCAGTACGCAGCTTGTCCCATGCACCGGAGAGCGTCATCATGCCGTTCACCGCGCCACCCCAAGAGGGGATGATCATGCCGATAGACACTGCCGCACCCAGAGAACCGGTCCAGTCAGGCAGAGCGGTGTACTGCAGATGGTGCGCACCCAGCCATACATAACCGAACATCAGCGCCCAGAAGTGGATAACTGACAGACGGTAAGAGTAGACAGGACGACCCGCTTGCTTGGGCACGAAGTAGTACATGATGCCGAGGAAGCCTGCGGTCAGGTAGAAGCCCACTGCGTTGTGACCCCACCACCACTGGATCATGGCATCCTGCACTCCGGCGAACAGGGAGTACGACTTGAACATGTCGACAGGGACGGCCAGGCTGTTGACCACATGCAGGTAGGTGATCATCACCATCATGCCAAGGAAGAACCAGTTAGACACATAGATGTGTGAACTCTTCCGGTTGGCAATAGTCATGATGAAGTTGAAGAGGTAGGAGAGCCACACGACCGCGATAGCGATATCGATCGGCCACTCCAGCTCTGCGTACTCTTTGGACTGATTGATACCCAGCGGCAGAGTGATAACCGCAGCGACAATGATCAGGTTCCAACCCCAGAAGGTGAACCACGCCATCTTGTCGCTCCACAGACGCGTACCGCAGGTACGCTGGACGCTGTAGAAAGCGCTTGCCATCAACACACATCCGCCAAAGGCGAAGATAACTGCATTAGTGTGAAGCGGACGCAGACGTCCGAAAGTGATGTATGGAATATCGAAGTTAAGTACCGGCCATGCCAGTTCGGATGCTATATACACACCGGCTGACGCACCTACCACGAGGTAGACCGCTGCCATGACGGCGAACCAGCGTACAACATCAAAGTTGTACTTCTGCTCTGCTACGGCGTCCATGAACCCCCCTCTCTACGAGTTGTTGAACAAAAACAAAAGGTTATAGTTTTTGGGAAACCCCATATCCACACCAACACCGGTAGTATTGACACAGACCGGGCATATATCACTCTCTATCACCACAAAAGTCAAGGCACATGCGGCATATGACACACCCCTAATAAAGCCATCAACTCATTGAATAGAAACGATTTTTATAGCGGCAGAATCGAATTAATTGAGATAGATCAAGAGAATATTAATAAACTAAATTGAACGTTTTGTTCAATCGTGTAACCCGTTTTTTTCACACCACGCTCTCCATACTGCCATCGACCACCACCCCGTCAGCGTCAGCTATGACAAAGCCATGATTTCCGGCACAGGCAGGGCGGGGGATTGAGGAGAAGAAAAGGAGGGTTTCAGAGCCTGCCCTCTGATTCGGGCAGGCTGCAGATAGTCAGAGCCTATTTAAATATGGTTTCGACAGAGAAACCATCACGTTCAAGGATATCCCTGAGACGGCGCAGTGCATCCATCTGAATCTGGCGCACCCGTTCACGGGTTACCCCCAATTCATTGGCCACCTGCTCGAGAGTCGAATTCTCGTAACCATGCAGCCCAAAACGACGCTCCACCACCTCACGCTGTTTGTCATTGAGTTTTAACAGCCAGGTGTCGAGATTGGTATTGAGTCCATCATTCTGGATATTCACGGTCGGATCCTGGACCCGCTCATCAGGGATAGTGTCGAGCAGCGGCTTGTCAGCATCCTTACCAAACGGTGTATCGACTGAGGTGACCCGCTCGTTTAGGCCGAGCATTCGTTTCACTTCAGAAATGGGTTTGTCCAGCAGGTCAGCAATCTCTTCCGAAGTTGGCTCATGATCAAGACTCTGGGCTAACTGACGCGCCGCACGTAGATAGACATTGATCTCTTTGACCACATGGATCGGCAGACGGATGGTACGGGTCTGATTCATGATAGCCCGCTCAATGGTCTGCCGGATCCACCAAGTGGCATAGGTCGAAAAACGAAATCCCCGCTCAGGATCAAACTTCTCCACTGCACGGATCAAGCCGAGATTACCCTCTTCGATCAGATCCAGCAGCGCCAACCCCCGATTCATATAACGCCGTGCGATCTTTACCACCAGACGCAGATTACTCTCGATCATGCGCTGACGCGCTGGGTGTTCGCCCTTCTGCGCCAAACGGGCGTAATAGACCTCCTCTTCCGCGGTCAGGAGTTTAGAACCACCGATTTCATTCAGATAGAGACGCGTCGCATCCATCTGCACATCTGACGGTTCACGAATCGGTACTGCCTTAGACGCTTTCTTGGGTCTTTTTTTCTCCCCCTGCGTCGACTCAGAAACCGGCTTGACAGTCATATTGACAACCTCTTTCGGCACCGCCTTATTGATCGCGTCGCTCGAGCTGTTCTCCATCTCCTCTCGCTCCTCACTCATCACCACTCCTCATCTTTGGGGAGCCTCCGAACGAATTATGAACGACAGCCTTGCGGTCCAAATTTCCCGCTGCTGCATTGGAAATCTAGGCAACAGACCGATTATTACCTGCGATTCCCGCCTTGCATCGGAAAATTTGACCTCACAATTCCGCTCGTCCAAATTCATTCAGAGGCTCCTAGCTCTATCTCATCTTCTGCTGAGAATCGATAACGGGTTGACCGGCTTACCCTTTTTTCTTATCTCGAAGTACAGCACCGGCTCTGCCCCTCGATTTGGAACCCCTAGTTCAGCGATCCGTTCCCCAGCCTCAACCTGATCACCCTCCCGAACTAGCAGTTTTCGGTTGTAGCCATAGGCACTGAGATAATTTTTATTGTGTTTAACGATAATCAGATTGCCGTACCCCACCAGCCCACTACCACTGTAAACAACCTTTCCAGATGCAGCCGCAGCGACCGGTTGACCCAGTTTCCCCCTGATCTTTATCCCCTTGCGGTTGCTATCCCGGGGCTGGAAAGTCTGAACCACCTTGCCCTGTGTCGGCCAGCGCCAACTTATCTTGAGATTTGTTCTACTATTTCCGGTTTTGGAGGTTGACCTGACCTGGACTGGTGGCATCGCCGGGCTTTCTGGCCTACGCGCAGGTTTAACCTGGACCTGTGGCGGTCTGGTGGGCGCTGCAGCAACAGGTGGAGGGATCTTCTTTTCCACCACCGACCGCTTCTGCGGCGAAGCCAACCGCAACAACTGCCCAGGAAAGATCGGATATTCAGGGGGTTGAACCCCGTTCCATCGTGCCAGTTCACGATACTCCAGATCGTTACGCCAAGCGATAGAATAAAGTGTATCCCCCCGCCTGACTCGATAGAACCGGGCCTTCTTCTGCTGAGGAGGCGACTGGGTCTTCTTCTGTTCAGGAAAGGATTGGAATTCACGATTGGAAACAGGCGCGCCCACCCCGGAGGTTACGCAACCCGAGAGAGCGCCAGCCACAAGGACCATCCCTATCACAAACAATTGGCGCAACATGCTTATTGCTACTGTTGATCTGTTGAAAAGCAATCTCCTTTATCCCCGTATGACCCTGAATGGCACGGAAGCAAGAACAACTGATCCACACCCGTCTTATTCACGCCAGCCATACCAGCCCGACGCCAGACACTGCGATCCACTATAAAAAGGCAGTTACATAATAAGGAAGATCACCGCAAACAGCACGATCAGCACCCAGCCTAGCCGATCCACATACCTGTGCAGTGCCGCCTCCATACGCTCGCCTCCCCAGGCCATCAGCCCCGCAACCAGGAAAAAACGCGCGCCCCGCCCCACCAGCGAAGCTAGCAGAAAAGGGAACAGCGCCATTGCGATCACCCCTGCCGTGATAGTGAATACCTTGTAGGGAATCGGCGAAAAACCAGCTAGAAAGATCGCCCAGAAGCCCCACTCATCGAACCAGATCTTGGTATGGAGATACTTCTCCCAATAGCCCAGCTCATGCAACCAGGGTTCGATCAGCTCAAACGCAAACACACCGATAAAGTAGCCCAATAGACCACCCAATACCGAAGCAGCCGTGGTCAGAGCGGCTAGATACCAGGCCCGGCTTGGCTGCGCCAGACTCATCGGAGCCAGCATCACATCCGGAGGAATAGGAAAAAATGATGACTCGGCAAAGCTCAATCCGGCCAAATACCGTGGCGCATGGGGATGACGCGACCATTGCATGGCACGACTATAGAGCGCAGAAAACAGGCGCATCAAAGCAACCCTCCTTTTAATGGCACAAAATTGGCCGCTTCCAATCGCTCCTGCTCAAACCCATCAGGGGTGCGCAGGATTCGCATTAGCACCTGCCCATTACCGGTATCCGCCGGCAACACCAGACGCCCTCCAATATTGAGTTGCTGCAATAAACGCTGTGGCACTCCCTCAGGAGCCGCCGTCACCAGGATCGCATCAAACGGCGCATACTCTGGCAGTCCGATGCCACCATCACTGTGTTTCAGACGCACATTGCGCAGACCAAGCTCCTGCAGTCGCTGCCGCGCCCGTTCGAGCAGGGCGCCAATGCGTTCGACACTGTAGACCCGCCCCACCAGTTGCGCCAAAACCGCGCACTGAAAACCTGAACCGGTACCGATCTCCAGCACATTCCCGAGTGGCCCCGCCTCCAGCAGCGCCTCGGTCATACGCGCTACCGTATAGGGCTGCGAGATGGTCTGACCATGGCCGATCGGCAGTGCGGTATCCTCATAGGCCCGGCTCGCCAGTGCCTCATCGACAAAGATGTGGCGCGGTGTGGTGCGCATCACCTCCAGCACCGCCAGATTATGGATACCACTGTTGCGCAGACGCTGCACCAGCCGCTCGCGGGTGCGCTGAGAGGTCATACCGATTCCCTGGTGTTCCGGGCGCAACAGGCTCATGCTAGCCAGGCCCCGACGCTATCCAGCGCGCTATGCCGGGTCAGATCGACCTGCAACGGCGTCACCGAGACATACCCCTCGCGAACTGCATAAAAATCGGTACCCGGCCCGGCATCCTGTTCGGCCCCCGCCGGCCCCACCCAATAGATTGTCTTGCCCCGTGGATCCTCCGCCCGAACCACCGGCTCCGCCTTGTGGCGATGTCCCAGGCGGGTCGCCTGCATGCCTTTCAGCTGTTCAAACGGCAGATCGGGTACATTGACGTTGAGAATCACCTCAGAAGGAAGCGGCCTCTGCAACAGACGCTCGACCAGTTCCCGCGCCACCCGCGCGCCAGTCGCATAGTGATCCGGATTGTGAGAATTCATCGAAACCGCAATCGCCGGCAGGCCAAGAAAACGCCCCTCCGTGGCCGCCGCCACCGTGCCTGAATAGAGCACATCATCCCCCATATTAGCACCGGCATTGATCCCGGAGACCACCATATCCGGCTCCTCCTCGAGCAGCCCGGTGATCGCCAGATGCACACAATCGGTGGGGGTGCCATCGACGCTGACAAAGCCATTGTCATGCGTATGGGCGCGCAACGGCAGCTCCAGGGTCAGCGAATTGCTGGCGCCGCTGCGATTGCGTTCCGGCGCCACCACAACGATCTCCCCCAGCGGGGAGAGGCTTTCGGCCAGCGCCGCCAGCCCGGGGGCCTGAAAGCCGTCGTCGTTGCTCAGCAGAATTTTCATGATGGGGGCCAAATATACTGGAAAAGAGGCATGGTAACATCACCTGCAGAGTGACAGGATCATAGCCCGTCGACGAACCCTTTTTGCCAACGCCGGTCGAAGGGCTTGAGACCACCCAGGGCCCGACAGGCCATCCAGATTTTTGTTCTGAACCGATGAAAAACAAGATCGATGAAGCAGACCGGACGGCCTTCCAGGAGGCCATGGACGACGTGGCCCCCCTGCCCCAAGAGCGAGCCGCACCCTACCGCAAGCGCCGACCACCCCGTCCGCTCAACCTGAGCGAGCCGGACGACGGCTTCGGCGACAGAGACCTCTATTTCGATCAGGAGATCGAGGCCACCGACGAGCTGTCATTCTCCCGCCCAGGGGTACAGAAACGGGTGATCAGCGAGCTGCGCCGCGGACGCTTCGAGGTCGGCCTGGAGCTTGATCTGCACGGCATGAATGTCAGCTACGCCCGCGAAACCCTCGGCCTGTTTCTGCAGGAGTGCCATCGACGCCGGGTGCGCTGCGCCCGCATCATCCACGGCAAGGGGTATGGCTCGGCAGATCGCCAACCGGTGCTCAAACAGAAGCTCAACATCTGGCTGCGGCAACGCGACGATGTACTCGCCTTCACCTCCGCCACCCGCCGCGACGGCGGCACCGGCGCCGCCTATGTGCTGCTACGCACCCCAAAACGGGGGCAGTAGCAGCGTTGACTGCTACTGCGGCGCGGGAGCCGTCACCTCCAGCAGCTCCCGCAACACCATGGTGGCATAGCTACCCGCCTCGAGACCGAAACTGAGTACCAACTGATCAGGCTGCGGGAATTCCCACTGCAGGTCATCCAGACGCATGCGCAGAGCGCGGCGCTCCTGCTCCAGCCCGACAAACTCCAGACCAGTGCGCCAGGATTCAAATGGCGCCAGCACTGCCGACTCCAGCTCGCGTGCCTCAGCCTCCACCAGGCTCTCGCCCCGACCCCACAGCGGCCCGGAGGGGTGCACATCCAGCGCCTCACAGCGCGACAGCAGCGCCTGATCCAGCTCATCCACCAGAAAGCTGGAGTGACAACCATCCAGCACTAGACGCTCCCCCGGCAGCGGGCGCTGCCAATCACCCCGAGCAATGCGCTTCGCTAACACCGCATTAAACAGCTGCGAACGGGCAGCAGAGATCAACAAACCCCGTAGCTTGCGATCGAGCCGCCCGGCACTGCCGGCAAACATTGCATCTGCCTGGGCCAGATTGCCATAGCCATGACCGAAGCGCTGTTCGCCAAAAAAGTTGGGCGCACCCTGGTATCGCAACCGTTGCAATCGCGCCTCCAAGCTCCCCCGATCTGCCTGCAGCTGCCGAACCGTCAGACAAAACCGATTGCCCTGCAGCGCCCCCCGCCGCAACTTGCGGCGGTGCCGCCCCTGTTCGAGCAGCTCCAGCAGATCGGAGTTGAGCTGCGACCAGTCAGGCTCCGGCTTGCCAGCAAGCCGTACCGAGAACCACTGGGTGGTCACCGCATGGCGATCCTTCAGTCCGGCGTAACTCACATCCCGCGGCGGCACCCCTGCCAGACGGGCGATCTGCTTTGCCAGCCAGATGGTGTTGGTATCCCGTTTGCGGATCCGCAGCAGCACATGCTCGCCCTCCCCATCGGGTGCGAAGCCGAGCTGCTCATCCACCTGGAAATCATCCGCCGAACTGCGGATCAGTCCGGTGCCGAGGGATCTACCATTGGCACAGGGCATCTCCTGCAGCAGCTGGCAGAAAGGAGGGATCAAACCGTTCACTCTTGCAGCAGAGCGACCGCATAGGCGGCGATCCCCTCCCCGCGGCCGGTGAAACCCATCCTCTCTGTGGTGGTCGCCTTGACGCTGATCTGGTTGACATCAATCTTCAGGTCGTTGGCGAGATGCGCCCGCATCTGATCGATATAGGGGGCCAGCCTGGGCTGCTGGGCGACCAGGGTCGAATCCACATTGGCAATCTGAAAACCGGCCAGATGCAGCCGTTCCACCACCTGTCGCAGCAAGATGCGGCTGTCGATACCGGCAAACTCCGCCGAATTATCGGGAAACAGCTTGCCGATATCCCCCTGCGCAGCAGCACCAAGCAGCGCATCACAGAGCGCGTGGATCAGCACATCTCCATCAGAATGGGCCTGCATGCCCAGCTCATGCGGGATCTCCACCCCACCCAGCACCAAACGTCGCCCCGCCGCAAAACGGTGTGCATCATAGCCTTGCCCAATGCGCATGCCTCGCCCCCGATATTGAATTTAAAGAGTCAACCGTCCCAGACGCTAACGATGCTGAGAGGCGGCATTGTAACGAGCCAACCGCCGCAGCCCAACCGAACACCCCTGCTCAATCCCTGCAATGATCAACAACATGGCTAGATCACTCTCTGTCGCCCGGCCTTTAGATTTAAAAGAATTCAACCCGCTGTGGAAGCTGCCAGACAGAGTGGCGCCTCACATCGCCAGCGAAGCGATTGTCGAGCACCTGGTGGATGGCGACAGCGTGATCAAAGCGGGCAGTCAGAGTAGCGAGATCACCTTCCTGATGCAGGGTGAGGTCGAGTTTGTCCAGCAAGACGGCAAGCGCGCCATCTACACCGCAAACTCAGAGCGCTGCGCCTATCCGCTCTCGGTCAGGATCCCCCACCAATACGACATCACCGCGCGCGGGGCAATCACCATCCTCAAGCTGGAGCGCGACATCGTGCTCAGCATCAGCAAACTGCCGGATGACAGCAGCGAGATGCAGCCTGGCCGGATCGAGTTGAAGGAGTCGGGCGGACCAGAGGCGAAGCTCTACTGGGAGCTCTTCGAGGCGACCAAGTCAGGCAAGCTGCAACTGCCCTCGATGCCCTCCATCGCCACCCGCATCGCCAAGGTGGTCAATAACGCCGACACCGACAGCAACGACATCGCCCGGGTGATCCAGGCCGATCCCACCATCGCCGCGCGCCTGATCAGCGTCGTCAACAGCGCCGCCTACCGCGGTCGCTCAAAGATCAACAGCCTGCCCGACGCGATTACCCGCCTGGGCCACAACGTGACCCACAATCTAGTCATCAGCTTCGCCCTGCACACCCTGTTCCACAGCAGCTTCAAAGCCCTCAATAACAAGCTGCGCTCGACCTGGCAGCACAGCTGTTATGTCGCCCCGGTGTGCCACGAACTAGGCCGCATCACGCCAGGCATGAGCCCCGACCGAGCACTGCTGATAGGGCTGGTACACAACATCGGCACCCTGCCGATCATCAACGCCTCCCGCGGCTACCCAGAACTGACCGACAATCCACAGCTGCTGGATCAGACGATCAACAACCTGCGACACGAGATAGGTGCGATGGTGCTGCGCAAGTGGGGCTTCGAAAATGATTTTGTGCAGGCCGCACTACACGCCGACGACTGGATGCGCGACCCTCAGGAGAAGCCGGACTACACCGACCTGCTGCTGATCGCCCGCCTGCACAGCTATGTGGGCAGCCCGCGCATGGACCAGCTACCACGCCTCGATCTGCTGCCGGCATACCACAAGCTCGCCCTGGGACGGCTGACCCCGCGCCATTCGCTAGCGATCTTGCAACACGCCAAGGCCGAGATCCGCGATCTGCGCCAGCTACTCTCCAACACCTGAGATAATACGCAGATAGAAGGCCGCCAGCGGCAGATCCTCCGGTCGGGTAATCTTGATGTTGTCGGCATGGCCCTCCACCATCCGCGGCCGAAACCCCGCCAACTCCATCGCGCTGGCATCATCGGTCACCAGCGCCCCTTCTATCAAGGCGTCAGAGAGCGCCTTTTTCAGCAGAGTAAAACGAAACATCTGGGGTGTGTAGGCGCGCCAGAGCCCCTCGCGCGGTACTGTTGCCTCCACCTGATTGCCGGCGACAACGCGCTTCACTGTATCGTGCACCGGCACCCCGAGCAGTCCACCCACCGAATCGTCCTGCAACTCATCCAGCAACAGATCGAGATCCTCACGGCGAAGGCAGGGACGCGCCGCATCATGCACCAGCACCCAGTCCCGATCCTCCGCCTGCGACGCCAGTCGCTCCAGCCCATGCAGCACCGAGTGACAGCGCTCCGCACCGCCGGGGGCGCGCAACAGCCGGGGGTGGTTACGACAACCGATCGTCTCCCACCAACCGTCATCTTCAGACAATGCCACGCAGACCCCATCGATTCGCGGATGCTCAAGAAAAACGTTCAGAGTATGCTCGATCACCGGCCGGCCGTTGAGTGGCAGATACTGCTTCGGCACCGCACTCGCCATGCGCCG
The DNA here is from genome assembly GCF_001443665.1 of endosymbiont of Ridgeia piscesae. NCBI lineage: Bacteria > Pseudomonadati > Pseudomonadota > Gammaproteobacteria > endosymbiont of Ridgeia piscesae. The sequence continues at coordinate 12,411 of NZ_KQ557122.1, forward strand.
TCCGACACCGGCGGCGGGCACCACCACCCAGCATCGCTCACTCACTTACAACCCCCTCGTCGCTCTGAATCACTTGGTAAAAGATCTCGCCTGACTTGATCATGCCCAGTTCGCTGCGGGCACGCTCCTCGATCGCCGCCTTGCCGCTGCGCAGGTCATCCACCTCTGCCTGCAGTCGGCGGTTGCGCTCACGCAGCCCGGCTAGCGCCTGCTCCTGACGGGCAATCTCCTGCTTGAGATTGTTCACCTCCGCCAGGCTGCCCTCCCCCACCCAAAGGCGAAACTGGAGAAACAGGAATAGAATCGCCAACACCGCGATCAGGATACGCATGGTCTGAGCTAATGATCAGTTGATGGGTTTGGAACTCAAATCAGCCGCAAAGCGAACTGACATCGGGGAGACTTTAATCGCACCGGGCGTGCAGGGGAAGCAGCAAATCACCCCCCGGATATCCGGGGGGGGGGCAGGCAGGCTCAGAACTGGATGGGGAAGGCGTCTCTACCGGCGTAGACCGCCTCGTCGCCTAGCTGATCCTCGATACGCATCAGCTGGTTGTACTTGGCGACCCGGTCAGAGCGCGACAGCGAGCCAGTTTTGATCTGACCGGTGGCGGTGGCCACCACCAGATCAGCGATGGTGGTGTCCTCGGTCTCACCGGAGCGATGCGAGATCACCGCGCTGTAACCGGCTGCCTTGGCCATGTCGATGGCGGCCAGGGTCTCGGTGAGTGTGCCGATCTGGTTGACCTTGATCAGGATCGAGTTGGCAATCCCCTCGTCGATACCGCGCTGCAGGATCTTGGTGTTGGTGACGAACAGGTCGTCGCCCACCAGCTGCACCCGTTTGCCCAGCTTCTCGGTGTGGATTTTCCAGCCTGCCCAGTCGCTCTCGTCCATACCATCCTCGATGGAGATGATCGGGTACTGATCGACCCAGCTGGCCAGCAGTTCGGTGAACTCTGCCGCTGTGTAGGCCTTGTTCTCAGAGGCCAACACATACTTGCCATCCCGATAGAACTCGGAGCTGGCCACGTCGAGGCCCAGGTAGATGTCGCTGCCAGCCTTGAAACCGGCCTTGTCGATCGCCTCGAGGATGACGTCGATCGCCTCCTGGTTGGAACTCAGGTCGGGGGCGAAGCCGCCCTCGTCGCCCACCGAGGTGTTCATCCCCTTGCCCTTCAGGACCGATTTCAGCGCGTGGAATACCTCGGCGCCGTAGCGCACCGCCTCGCGGATCGAGCCGGCACCTACCGGCAGGATCATGAACTCCTGCAGGTCGACGCTGTTGTCGGCATGCGCCCCGCCGTTGATGATGTTCATCATCGGCACCGGCATCCGGTAGGGACCGGCGGAGAGCGAGCGGTAGAGCGGCAGGGCGCGCTCCTGGGCTGCGGCGTGGGCCGCCGCCATGGAGACGCCAAGCAGCGCGTTGGCGCCCAGTTTGGACTTGTTATCGGTGCCATCCAACGCCAGCATAGTGTTATCCAGCGCGGTCTGATCGGTGACCTCCTGACCGATCAGGGCGTCGCGCAGCGGGCCGTTGACGTTGCCGACCGCATTCAACACACCTTTACCGAGGTAACGGCTGTTGTCACCGTCGCGCATCTCCAGCGCCTCGCGGGAGCCGGTGGAGGCCCCGGAGGGAACCATGGCGCGGCCAATGGCGCCGTCGGCGGTGATCACATCGGCCTCGATGGTGGGGTTGCCGCGTGAGTCGAGGATCTCCCGACCGCGAATATCAACAATCTCGGACATTTTGTCTCCGTCTATCGAATCAGAAAACTTTTGGTTTTTGGAGGTTAGGCAGCAAGGCGTCAGCTTTCCGCCCGGCCGTCACTGCAACGCCAGCTCGGCAAAGCCATGCCGCTTCACCGTCCGGTCGATCTCCAGCAGCGTTTCGAGCAGCCTCTGTAGCTTGTCCAGCGGCCAGGAGTTGGGGCCATCACTGAGCGCCTGCTCCGGATCGGGATGGGTCTCCATGAAGAGACCGGACACCCCCGCCGCCACCGCTGCCCGCGCTAGTACCGGCACATGCTCGCGCTGGCCGCCCGAACTGCTGCCCTGCCCCCCCGGCAGCTGCACCGAATGGGTGGCATCGAACACCACCGGGCAGCCGGTCTCACGCATCACCGCCAAGGCGCGCATGTCGGAGACCAGGTTATTGTAGCCGAAGGAAACGCCGCGCTCGCAGACCATAATCTGCTCGTTGCCCACTGCGCGCGCCTTGTCGACCACGTTTTTCATATCCCAGGGGGCGAGAAACTGCCCCTTCTTGATATTTACCGGCCGCCCCTGGCGAGCCACCGCCTGAATAAAATTGGTCTGACGGCAGAGGAATGCCGGGGTCTGCAGCACATCGACCACCGCGGCGACCTCATCCAGCGGGGTATCCTCGTGCACATCGGTCAGCAGCGGCAGCCCCAGGCTCGACTTGACCTGCTCCAGGATCTTCAGCCCCTGCTCCATACCGGGGCCGCGGTAGCTGCCGGCAGAGGAGCGATTCGCCTTGTCGAACGATGACTTGTAGATGAAGGGGATGCCCAGCGCTGTGGTGATCTCCTGCAGCTGGCCGGCGGTATCCAGCGCCAGCTGTTCACTCTCGATGACGCAGGGACCAGCGATCAGAAACAGCGGCTGATCGAGACCGACGGGAAAGCCACACAGGTTCATGCTGTCGCATCCCGGTGTTTGCGCGCCGCCTCGATGAAGCCGGAGAAGAGTGGATGCCCATAGCGCGGCCGGGAGGTGAACTCCGGGTGGAACTGACAGGCGATAAACCAGGGGTGGTCGGGGATCTCGACGATCTCCATCAGACGGCCGTCGATGGAGCGACCAGCAATCTTCATACCGGCGGTGACGATGCGGTCGAGATAGCTGTTGTTGAATTCGTAGCGATGACGGTGGCGCTCGACGATCACCTCCTCGCCATAGAGTTCACGTACCTTGCTGTCGGGCTCCAGACGGCACTCCTGGCCACCCAGACGCATGGTACCGCCCAAGTCGGAGTTCTCATCCCGTTGCTCGCGCTTACCGTCGGCATTCAGCCACTCGGTGATCAGGGCGATCACCGGATTCGGGGAATCGGGATTGAATTCGGTGCTGTGCGCGTCTGTCAGACCGGCCACGTTGCGCGCGTACTCGATCACCGCCACCTGCATGCCAAGACAGATACCCAGGTAGGGGATGCCTTGTTCGCGGGCGAAGCGGACGGCAGCGATCTTACCCTCCACACCACGCTCGCCAAAGCCGCCGGGGACCAGAATCGCATCCATCCCCCGCAGTTGATCGCCCACATCCTGCTCCAGCTTTTCGGAGTCGATATAGTGGATCTTCACCTTGCTGCCGGTATGTACGCCAGCGTGAGTGAGCGCCTCGGAGAGCGACTTATAGGCTTCGGTGAGGTGCACATATTTGCCCACCATCGCCACGTGGACCTCGTCATGCAGGGCATCGTAGCCGTCTATGTAGCCCTGCCACTCGCTAAGGTCGGCGGCAGGCAGATCCAGCCCCAGCAGCTTGACCGCCACCTCGTCGAGGTTCTGCGCATGCAGCATCAACGGGATGCGGTAGATCGAGTCGGCATCCACCGCGGAGAAAACCGCCTCTTCCGCCACATTGGTGAACAAGGCGATCTTCTTGCGTTCGCCCTCGGGCAGCGGCTTTTCCGAGCGGCAGACCAGGATGTCGGGCTGGATGCCGATGGAGCGCAGCTCTTTTACTGAGTGCTGGGTCGGCTTGGTCTTGATCTCGCCCGACACCTTGATGTAGGGCACCAGAGTCAGATGCATGAAAAGGGCGTGCTGATGGCCAAGCTCCACCCCCATCTGGCGGATCGCCTCGAGAAACGGCAGCGACTCGATGTCACCCACAGTGCCGCCGATCTCCACCAGGCAGACGTCGGCATCACCCGCACCGAGCAACACACTCTCCTTGATCTCGTTGGTGATGTGGGGAATCACCTGTACCGTACCACCCAGGTAGTCGCCGCGACGCTCCTTGCGGATCACGCTTTCGTAGATCTGGCCGGTGGTGAAATTGTTGTTCTTCCCCATGGTGGTGCGCACGAAGCGCTCATAGTGACCCAGATCGAGATCTGTCTCAGCACCATCTTCGGTGACGAACACCTCGCCATGCTGAAACGGACTCATGGTACCCGGATCGACATTGATGTAGGGATCAAGCTTGATCAGGGTGACCTTGAGGCCACGCGCTTCCAACAGCGCTGCCAGTGAGGCAGCAGCAATACCTTTGCCAAGGGAGGAGACGACTCCGCCCGTAATAAAAATGAATCTGCTCATGCCATTCGGGTGTTGGGAAAGGGAGAAAACTGGACGGGCGCAAACATTAACAGATCGAGCCGCTTCCCTCAATTCACATCATGGATGGCATACCCCCAAGAGTGCTGAACATCGTGGTGGGTTTATCTTGCACTCGGGTGTTGAATATCCCCTACTCCCAACTATAATCAGGTGGCGATTTTCGCAGCTTAACTATAAATGCCAACCTGGCGCGCAGGCGGCGGGCAATAGATAACAAGCGGTACGGAAGGATCTTCGCGGGTCATTTCCAAACACCCAACGGGGCATTGTAGTCGGGCAAACTATCCACTGAACGTTGAGGAAGGAAATATGATGAAGTTTTCAAAAGTCGTGGGTGCAGCCGCACTGATCGTTGCATCTTCTGCTGCTTCTGCTGCTTCTGCCTGGTGGGGCGGCGGCCCCTGGGGCGGCAACCGTGGCAACAGCTATGGTCGCGGCTACAATAGCTACCGCGATTACTATGGCGGCCCCTACGGCTACGGCGCACCTTACGGCTACGGCGCACCTTACGGCTATGGCGCTCCCTATGGCGCGCCTTACGGCTACCCGGCTCCGCCTCCCGCCGCTCCGCAGGCCGAATCCAAGTAAAGGATCGGTTGCATAGTAAAAAGGGCCGGCCCGCTTCGGGTTCGGCCTTTTTTATTGCCTTCAGCTCACCCCATCCGGCGGCCAATGACGGGTTTCATGGGAACAGCCGCGTTATTTGTTGGCAAAAATCATTCCTTCACTCAATATCCGATACGTAAATTGCTTGATCCAACTCAATAACCTTTGGAGAATAGCCCTATCCACCATTGAGAGCTGAAATCTCATGCCGGCATCGGAGTTGTAGCTTGCCCAATCGGAAAGTCGTCTCTTTCGAGAACCTCAAAGTCGCCTGCAAAAACTGCAGTCTTGCAACCCTCTGCCTGCCGGTTGCGTTGGAGCCGGATGATGTAGAGAGGCTCGACAGCATCGTTAAACGCGGTCGTCCCTTCCACCGTGGCGACCACCTATTCCGCGAAGGCGATGATTTCCACAGTCTGCGAGTCATCACCAGCGGATCTGTCAAGACTTACTCCCCAAGCGAAGATGGCAGCGAGCAGGTGCTTGGCTTCCATCTTCCCGGCGAATTAATCGGACTCGATGCGATCCAGAACGAGCGTCACAGCTGCTCTGCTAGAGCCCTTGAGACCACTGCTGTCTGTGAGATCCCATTCGATAGTCTCGAAGAGCTGAGCAGCGCCATGCCCAGCCTGCAACACCAGATGTATTGTCTGTTGAGCCGGGAGATCGGCCAGGAAACAGAGATGCTCACCCTGCTTGGCAAAAAGAGTGCCGAAGAGCGCCTTGCCACCTTCCTTCTGAGCTTTTCCGAGCGCTTCAAAAAGCGTGGCTTTTCCGCTACCGATTTCTTCCTCAGCATGTCCCGCCACGAGATCGGCAACTATCTAGGACTGGCGGTGGAGACAGTCAGCCGGCTCTTCACCCGCTTTCAGGAGGAGGGCTTGCTCAAGGTCGAGCGAAAACATGTACAGTTACTCGACCTGCCCCGACTCAACGATATCATTCACGGAATCGATAGCGTTCGCACATCGAATCAATCAAGGGCTTAAGGGCTCCTGCCAGATCACTCAGCAGGCAGTTCTTTTCTCCAGATACACCCCTCCCCCATAGCCTCGAGACGAGCCTCGTGCAGCTCTAGCTCGACGGCGCTTGCCTTGACCACCTTGAGGGCTGGCCGACCTGCTGACAGTCGCCGGATCCCCCCATCCACATCACCCGTTGATTCCCCTTCAGCACGGGCCATCTCAAGGGAGAGAGTAGCCTGTCCACCGGTCATCGCCAGATAGACATCGGCGAGGATCTCCGCATCGAGCAGCGCGCCGTGGAGTTCCCGCTGCGTGTTGTCGACATCGTAGCGTTTACAGAGTGCATCCAGGCTGTTGCGCTGCCCCGGGTGCATCTTCTTCGCCATCACCAGGGTATCGATTACCGCGCACAGCTCCCCGATCGGCGGCGAATCCGCCCCCATCAGCTGTAACTCGTGGTTCAGAAACCCCACATCGAAGGGCGCATTGTGGATGATCAGCTCGGCACCACGAATATAGTCGAGAAAATCTGCGGCCAGATCGGCAAAGCGTGGTTTGTCGGCAAGAAACTCATTGGTGATGCCATGCACCTCAATGGCACCAGCATCGATCTCCCGATCGGGCTGCAGATACTGATGGAAGTTGTTGCCGCTGAGACGGCGATCGATCATCTCGACACAGCCGATTTCGATGATCCTGTGGCCCTGCTGCGGCTCCAGACCGGTGGTTTCTGTATCCAGGACGATCTGTCTCATCGTGACCGCAACCCCTCTATGCCCTGATTGGCCAGCTGATCCGCCAGCTCATTTTCAGGATGACCGCTGTGCCCTTTTATCCAGGCCCACTCAACCTGATGCTGCGCCACCTCCTGATCCAGCTCGCGCCACAGGTCGGCGTTCTTGACCGGTTTTCTTGCCGCCGTTTTCCAGCCATTGCGCTTCCAGTTGTGGATCCACTGGGTGATGCCGTTCTTCACATACTGCGAATCGGTGGTGACACGCGCCCGGCTGGCACGCTTCAGGGCGCGCAGGGCCTGGATCACCGCCATCAGCTCCATGCGGTTGTTGGTGGTCTCCGGCTCTCCGCCGCAGAGGCGCTTTTCATGTGAGCCGAAGCGCAACAACGCGCCCCAGCCGCCGGGCCCCGGATTGCCCTTGCAGGCACCGTCAGTAAAGATCTCAATCAAATCATTCATGTAAATTTCTTGTGGTGGGTTCAACTGCATTTGCCGGCAACACCTGTTTGCCCATGCGCCAGCGCGGTCGCAGAGGCGTCAGGGTCGAGGTGCGCTTAACCGCCTGAATCAGATAGACACCGCCTAGCATCGGCCAGAAACGCGCGCCGCTCTTCTCCAGGAAGGCCAACTGCTCCATCAGCTGCCGACTGGCAAGGGGCGGACGGTACATCAGCCAGTCGATCCGCTCAAGGCCGAAGCCGAGCAGCGAAAGCCAGTCCTGAATACGTCCCGCACCGAAGAAATGACCACACCAGGGTGGCTGCCTGCGACGCAGCCGAAACAGCTGCCACATCCCCCACAGACTCCACGGATTGAAGCCAGTGATCAGCACCCTCCCCTCTGGTATCAGGATACGTTCCACCTCCCGCAATGCCTGGTGCGGATCAGTCGAGTAATCGAGGGTATGGGGCAACACCACACCGTCCACGCTGTCGGTGGCAAACGGCAGGCGTGTGCAGTCGCCGATCAGAGCCGGGCTTGCGCCGCCTGCGCCGTCCTCCTTGCTGAGCAGAATGCGATGCCGGGCGGGTGACGTGGCCAGCAGGTCCATCGTCGCGGCGGGGGCACCTATCTGCACCACATGGTAACCAAACAGGCTGCTTCCCCACTCCTCGATCAACGCCTGCTCCTGCTCTGCCAGCACCTGTCCTGGCATCCTCGCGAACCAGGCTTGGAGCTCTCTCTGCATGCTTTACCTCAGGGAGCTTCTAATGAATCAGGCCGGCAGTCTTGCGGCCCAAATTCATCCAGAGGCTCCTCAGTTTGCCCCTAATCTACAGTGATAATAATTCCCATATTCTGGACGATGCGCAGATGAAAATGGAAATTAATCGCCAATTTGCCTATATTTGCCAGCCTCGACGATCGGCACATCCAAACAGGACAGAGGCTTGCCATGCAGCAGATCACCGCGGTTCGCGCGCTTACTCTCCTCCTGGCAAGCGCAGCCATCTCCTCCAGCCAGGCAATGAGCCTGTTGCCGCAGGCCACGGCAGACGCAGATAATAGCCAGGCAGTCACAGAAGCCGCCACCCAGGCCAGCCAGCAGCTTATTTCAGCCACTCCTGCCACCCCTCCCGCTGAGGCAGAGCCGCAAATCTCCGAGACGTCCACTCCTGAGCCGATCCTGACCGAGCCTCCTGAACTCTCTGACCAGATCACCTTCAGGGAACCCGAAGCTCCAGCGCCGCAGGATCTCTGGCGGCGTCTGCAACTCGGCCTCTCACTGCCGATCCCAGCAGATGCCCGGGTACAACGGGAGATCGACTGGTACACCAGCCACCCAGAATACCTTGGCAGACTGCAGGAGCGCGCCGCTCCCTACCTCCACTTTATTCTGGAGGAGATCGACAAGCGCCAGATGCCAGCCGAACTCGCCCTGCTACCCGCAGTGGAGAGCGCCTTCCAGCCCTTCGCCTACTCCCCCGGGCGTGCTGCCGGCCTCTGGCAATTCATCCCCTCCACCGGGCGCCTCTACGGATTGAAGCAGAACTGGTGGTATGACGGTCGCCGCGACATTGTTGCCGCCACCCACTCGGCGCTCGACTATCTGCAGGCGCTCAACCAACAATTCGACGGCGACTGGGAACTGGCGCTGGCCGCCTATAACTGCGGCGCCGGCAATGTGCGCAAGGCGATCCGCCGCAATCAGAAAAAGGGCAAGCCCACCGACTTCTGGTCACTCAAACTGCCGAAGGAGACCAGCGCCTATGTACCACGTCTACTTGCGATCAGCGCCATCTTTGCCAATCCTGAGCAACACGGCATCAGCCTGAAACCACTCCCAGACCAACCCCATTTCACGACCATCGACATCCAATCCCAGCTCGATCTGGCACTGGCCGCAGAGATGGCCGATATCGATATCGAACAACTCTACCTGCTCAACCCCGGTTTCAACCGCTGGGCCACGGACCCGGCCGGCCCGCACCAGCTCAATCTACCTCTCGACAAGGTAGAGGGCTTTCTCACCGAACTGGCGACACTGCCTGCAGAGAAGCGGCTGCGCTGGAAACGCTACAAGATCCGCAGCGGCGACAGCCTCAGCGTGATCGCCCGCAAACACGGCACCACCACCAAGCTGCTGCAACAGGTCAACAATCTGAAAGGCAACCGGATTCGCGCCGGCAAACACCTGTTGATCCCAATCTCCACCAAGCGCCTCAACCACTACGCCTTGAGCAGCAAACAGCGCAAAAGTAAGCTGCTGAGCAAGTCCCGCAAGGGCAACAAGCAGATCTACATCGTACAAAAAGGCGACAGTTTCTGGGAGATCGCCAAGCGTCATGGGATCAGCTATCGCAAGCTGGCAAAGTGGAATGGCATGGCGCCCGGCGACCCGATCCGACCCGGTCAGAAACTGGTGTTCTGGGTGAACAAGGCCACCTCTACCCACGTATCCCTGCCCACCACTCAACCCAGCGGAACGCGCAGCAAGATCGCCTACAAGGTCCGGCGCGGCGACTCGCTGGCACGTATTGCAAAGCGTTTTCGGGTCAGCGTGGCTGATCTCAGGAAGTGGAATAAGCTACCGGAAAAATATCTACAGCCGGGACAGAAGATCCGTCTCTATGTGGATGTGACAGCACAAACTCTGTAGCGCTGGAGCGAACCGGGATCACAAAACAGCAGCAATTGTTGACCAGGATCAATCCAAGGCAACTCTCACTTTGACAGCCTGGCGGCTGACCCAGTAACAATAACGCCTCCTACCATTATTCGCGGAGGCAGTATCATGAGCGAAGAATGCAGCCTGAGGGCCAACACGGACCTCAATCTCGCAGATGTCAGCAAGATCGCGCTGGGCCTAAAATCCCTCGCCGCCTACTCAATGCTCGCATACGAGCACGATGATGATCCCCAGGAGCTGGATGAGATCGTGCAGGATGGGCTGGACGCTATCGAGCGCCTGTTCAATTGCTAAGCTGAGTCCACTTTAGATTTTCCATGCCTCACAACCCCCGCAAGGGGGTAGAATCCTCTGCAATCCCTATTGACAGTGCAGAGGATCGCAATGGAGTCGATTGAAGCCAAAGTCCTGCCACTGCTGGCCCAGTTTCCCGATCAACCCTATCTGCAGTCCTTGCTGGTTGTTATCGTCACTCTGCTGCTGGCGAAGGGCATCAGTTGGACCCTTCTGGGTATCCTCAAGCGCCTCGCCGGACTGACCCGCGCCCAGTTCGACGACGCTCTGGTCGACGCTCTCAAGACACCGCTCTTCTACACCATCCTGATGACCGGTTTCTCCATCGCGGTACATCTTCTGCCGCTCAGCGAACCAACCCAACACCTGACTATCGCACTGCTGCAAACTATCGGCATCTTCGTCTGGATGCGCTTCGCCATCAGCCTCTCCCGAGAGGGCCTGCAGACACTTGCCGCCGATCTGCATCGCTTCAACTACATCCAAGCACAGACCCTGCCGCTGTTCGAAAATCTGGTGGTACTGCTGATCATTGCGATCGCGCTCTACCTTGTCTTCATCTCCTGGGGCATCGATATGAGCGCCTGGCTCGCCTCTGCCGGTATCGTCGGCATCGCAGTCGGTTTCGCCGCCAAAGACACCTTGGCCAACCTCTTCTCTGGGGTGCTGATCCTCGCCGACAGCCCTTATAAGATCGGTGACTATATCGTGCTCGACAGCGGCGAACGGGGCGCGGTGACCCATATTGGCATCCGCAGCACCCGCATGCTGACTCGCGATGATGTGGAGTTGACCATCCCTAACTCGATAATGGGCAACGCTAAGGTGATCAATGAAAGCGGCGGCCCTCACCCGAAATATCGCATCCGGGTGCCAGTAGGAGCCGCCTATGGATCTGATGTGGAGCAGGTGCGCCAGCTGCTCACCAGCATCGCCGAACAGGATTCACTGATCTGCTCAGACCCTGCACCCCGGGTGCGATTTCGCGCCCTGGGCGGCTCCAGCCTCGACTTCGAACTGCTCTGTTGGGTCGATGAGCCGGGGCTGCGCGGCCAGGCCATCGACCGTCTGCTGACCGCCATCTACAATGGCTTCAACCGGGAGGGGATCGAGATCCCCTACAGCAAACAGGATCTCTACATCAAAGAGACACCGCCTCTGGAGCGACCAGAATAATCTCATCACCTCCGACGCAGCCCCGCGAAACACTTCCCGACCTGACTCGGCCCCACGCCGGTACCAAGGCGAAGCAGAGTATCGAATTCTGAACCAGCAGCACTCCTGGAGTGGCCAATCTCAATCGATGCCAAAAGTGATACTTCAGATAAGAGCCAGCTCACATCACCACTTTTGCCTACCAATCCTCACCATTTGTCAACAAGATTTCATTTCCCAATTGGTGTGAAAAAAACCGCACTCTTAATGAGAAGCAGCCCACGATTCACACCGGCAACCTTCAGATCCATAATTTTCAGCCGTGCTATGTGACACAGATGTCGGAATTCTTTACACCGATTCCGTACCTTTGCACCAACTGAGTCGCATACCGGAGTGCCACCATGTACGCACCTAGCATCAATCGAATTTTTATCCCCACCCTGCTGAGCGCACTTCTGCTGGCTGGCTGCGGCGGTAGTGACAGCAGCACTGCCCCGGCAATCGGCGACAGCGGTGGCGGCAGCGAGCAGACCACCCAACTGAACATCGGTGGCAGCGTGGGCGACGGCCCCATTATTAACGCAACCGTACGTCTGCGGGACGCCTCCAACAACATCCTCGCCACCACCACTTCAGATGGCATGGCACGTTACTCGTTTGATGTCAGCGTGCCCACCAACGCCTTCCCTCTCACCATCGAAGCGGAAGGCGGCATCGACCTGGTGACTGGCATGGCACCGGACTTCCAGCTGAAATCGACGGTCGTCAACGCCTCCCAGTCGAACGCTAACCTCAACCCCCATTCGAGCATGATCGTCAAGCTGGCCCGTGCCAAGGGCGGCCTCACCAGCAGCAATGTCAGTAATGCCAGGGACACCGTCATCGAACTGCTTAACTTTGGTTTCGATCCCGCTCTGATGGCGGACCCGATCACCGCCTCACTGACCAACAACAATCTGCCGATGATGATCAAATCAAGTGAGACCCTGGCGGAGGCTTTACGACGGGTACGCGACAACGCGCTGAGCAGCAATGTAACCGTAGATGAAGTGATGGATGCTCTCGCCGACGATCTGGTGGATGACAGCCTCGACGGTGAAGGTGACGATGCTGCCAGCCAGCGCTATGCCGCCCTGCTACACGTAATCTCCAGCGAGGTGCTCTACGAAGCGATGCACAACCGTCTGAAGGTCAATAACGTCGACGCCAGCACGGCTCTCGACGGTGCCATCCAGACCACCGCCCCCGCCGTTACCCTGCGGACCGGGGATGTACGCATCAACCGCCGCATGATCGAGCAGGCACGCCGTTCGGTGGCAGCCGCCCGCCAAGTAGACGACAGCGCTAATCTGACCGCCCTCGCCGATGCACTCGACCGGCTCTCCGGTAATGTCACCCCAACAGCAGTAGAGCAGGTTCTGCCCGATACGGTCAGCAACGATTTCTCCTCACTCGTGGGTTCCACTCGCTATCTACAGGAGGTACGGCTTGACGGCATCATCCAGGCAGGTAATCAGGGCGCCGGGCCCAACCGGGCACCGCTGATCTCCGGCACACCGGTCAGCAGCGTAGCGGTGAATTCCACTTTCAACTTCACCCCTACCGCCAGCGATGCGGATGGTGATCAACTCAGTTTCAATGTCACCAACCTGCCATCCTGGGCTGTCTTTGCCCCCGAAAACGGCACCATAACCGGCACCCCCAGCTCCAATGATCTGGGCCTCTACCAGAACGTGCGCATCGGCGTCTTCGACGGCCATGCAAATGCCGACATCGTATTCAACATCGAGGTAACCGACGGCTCATCCTCTGGTGGCAACAGCAACAGCGCGCCATCGATCTCCGGCAGCCCGAGCTCCAGCGTGGCAGAAAACAGCAACTACAGTTTTACCCCCAGCGCCAGCGATCCGGATGGCGATGCACTCAGCTTCAGCATCACCAACCTGCCCTCCTGGGCCAGCTTCAACGACCAGACCAGGCAACTCTCTGGCACCCCCGGCACGGGTGACGCTGGCGTCTACCAAAACATCACTCTGATAGTGACTGACGGTCAGGCCAGCAGCTCACTCGCCGCCTTCTCCATCGAGGTTGGAGCCAGCAGTGCTGCCCCTTCCATCAGCGGCAACCCCACCCGTTCAGTCGAAGCTGGCAGTGGTTACAGCTTTACTCCCAGCGCTGCAGACCCAGATGGCGATGATCTCGACTTTAGCATCAGCAGCCTGCCCTCCTGGGCACAGTTCGACACCAATACCGGCACCCTCAGCGGTACCCCGCAGAGCGGCGATATGGGCAGCTACTCCGGGATCACCATCCAGGTCACAGATGGCCAGTCCAGCGTCTCCCTGCCCGCCTTCTCGATCAACGTATCTGAGGCGATCGGCGCTGGTGGCTCAGGGAACAACTACTATGTGGACAACCAGATCAGCGGCTCCAGCTGCACCGACTACTCCATCACCGACCGCAGCTGCGGCGGTGGCAGCGACACCGCCTTCGACTCCTTCAGTGGCGCCACAGCCGTCGCTCAGGCAGGCGACACCGTCTATGTCCGCGAAGGCCGCTTCAAGGAGCAGCTGAAGGTGCGCAACGATGGCGCGGCCGGCAACTATGTCACCTTCCGCAACTATGAGTCGGAGACAGTCACCATCACCGGCGCCACTCTCAAGCCCGCCATCGACCTGACCAACCGGGAGTATGTGGTAATCCAGGGCTTCACCGTCGAAAAGGTGGGACGCTGGCTTTACTTTCTGGAGGCGCATAACAACATCGTGCGCGACAACAGCTTCAGCCAGGCCTACGACACCGCAGGCTCCAAGGCCGGTATCTTCTTCTTCCACGCCAGCCACAACCGTTTCCTCAACAACACCCTAGAGGACAACGCGGACGATGCACTCTCGTTGGTTGATTCGGAACGCAATCTGGTGGCGGGCAACTCCATTCGCAACGCCCACCATGCACTGTGGGATATCCGCTGCGGTAACTACAACGTGCTGCGCAACAACTACTTCTATAACGATCAGCAGAAGGACGGTGAGGTCTACGATTGCGATGGTCAGGTCAAGACCTATAAGTATGACTCGACCCGCCGCAATCTGATCGAGGGCAATGAGTTCGACTACACTGCCAACTCCGGCAACAAGTCACCCTTCTCCGGCATCCAGTATGCCGGTCAGCAGGGCATCATCCGCCTCAACCGTTTCCACGACACCACTGGCCCCGGCCTACGCATGGCGATCTATGGCGTCGAAGCGAAAAACAACTGGGGCAACCGGGTCTACAACAACGTAATGCACTCCTCCGAGTTCGCCGGCACCTGGTTGCAGCCAGGCGGTGACAAGTTCTTCGATAACATCTTCAAAAACAACCTGCTCGGCGGCAGCAGCTTTGTCAACAACGACAGCCGTTGGGACTGGTGGAACAATACCCTGAAGGGCAAGCCGGTACAGGCCTACATCGATCGTAGCGACGGTTATGAGTTCGACACCAATATCTTCGTCAACGCCAGTGGTGACCAGGAATTCCTGGCGGTCAAGGGCAACGGTAATCGTACCTCCACCTCGCAGCGCACCATCGCAGAGTGGAACAGCGGGGACAGCAACTTCCGCAACGGCTCGGTGGTCACAGACGCCCGCTTTATTGACGAAAGCGGCCGCGATTTCCGTCTGCAGAACGACAGCCCGCTAATCGACGCCGGTACCTTCCTGACCCAGACCCTGAGCGCCGGCAGCGGCACCGAATTGCCGGTCGAGGATGCCAGCTTCTTCTATGATGGCTTCGACATCCCCGGCGAGCAGGGGGATGAGATCATGCTGGATGGTGACAGTCAGGCTGCCAGAGTTGTCAGCATCGATTACAACACCAACACCCTGACTCTCGACCGCTCACTCAGCTGGAATAGTGGCCAGGGCGTGAGCCTGAAGTACAACGGCAGCGCCCCTGACGTCGGCGCCTTCGAATCGGGTAACTGATAAACCCAAATAGCGGGGCTCCGGAAAAATCGGAGCCCCGCTTTTTTTTGCCTGACGATCACCCATGTTTGCTTCCGCAAGGGCCTGCAGGATCACTACATGCCAAGTCGGATTACCTCATCGGCCAATCCATACTTCTCCATATAGGCGGCAATAGTGCTGAAGGTAGCGGTCTGCAGCGGCCCCTGATGGTCCTGCAGCGACAGATCTGGCATCAGCAACGCACCCAGCATGAGCTTCAGTGGTGCTACCGAAAGCCGCTGTGCCTTGAAGTAGGCGCGGTTGTTGGCCTTGATCTGCGCCACATCATCGGTCTGGTAGAGCGCCGCATTGAGCACATCCAAAGTGTGTTCTGTACAGCTCTGAAACTGGGAATTGTAGGGATTCGCACTCACCGAATAGGCAGGATTGTGCAGCTTGCTATAGCTCTCCGAGGCGATCACCTGCAGCAGGCGGCGCTGCATCTCAGGAGTGGGGATGATAATACCCGCCTTGAGTTGCTCAACCGCGACAAAAAAGTCGGCCGGATAGTCCCGCACCAGATCACTCACATCCGGTTGATCGGCGCGCTGGTAGAGGTTATACACCACATAACCTGGCAGCTGGACACCCTCATCGGTGGTGATCTGCGAGTAGACCGCAAAAGCCACATGGGTGAACTCCACCCCTTCCGGCAACTGATCAGCAGGCCGCCCCACCCGGCCGAGGATGATCACCCGCGCCCCCCGTTCTGCGGCCAGGTACTCCACCTGTTTCGCCAGCCTTGCGGTCTGCACGGGATCGAAACGCAGTTCAGCACCCTCCGCACCACTACCACTGCCGGCGATGCTCAATCCACTAACGCTGAGCAGAAGCAGCATCAGAAATACTCGAAGTGTACGCATCTCACTCACCTCCCTGTTGCGACTGTAATGCCTGATCCGGCGCAGGCCCGGCGCTGATTACCTTGTCGGTGACCGGCAACGGCTGCGCCCTGTCATTGGCCGTCGCCCACAGCACATCCCCCAGCGCACCGCTGGCCTGACCGAGCTGAGCACTGCCCATCAGTGGCACCGCCACCACCCCGGAGACAACCTGCGCACCAGCAATGCTGGCATACCCCAGTCCTTCGGCCGAATGGTGCACAGCAGCGGCTGAGTGGCTCATACTGCCCTCGGCAGCGCTCTGCTGGGTGGAAAAAATAAGCGTGAGGGCGACAAAGGTTGATGCAAGGATTGGTTTCATCTCTGTTCTCCTGATGGTTGACTCGTTGCAGCCTCAGGATTGCCCAGCAGGAAACAGATTGAAACCTTTACAAAGATCGTCTACAAATACGCCAACTTTCGTATCATATTTTTATACTTTTTCATGTCGCAACAGAAGCTCCTCATCAGCACACTCAAACAGGCACTAAAACAACAGGGTCTCACCTACGCCCAGGTCGCCAGTCAGATCCACATCAGCGAGGCCAGCGTCAAACGGATGTTCTCCAGCGGCCGCTTCACCCTTGAACGGATCGAAGCAATCTGCGCACTGATGGAGATGCAGCTGCTCGACCTGATGCGATTGATGGAGCGGGCCCAACACTCCACCAGCCAGTTGAGTTGGGAGCAGGAGGAGGAGTTGATCGGCGACATCCGGCTGCTGCTGCTGATCGCACTAATCCGCAACCACTGGAGTCTGCCACAGATCCTGCACGACTATGCGATCCCGGAGCACGACTGCATCCAGCTGCTGGCCCAGCTCGACCGGCTGCGGCTGATCGAGCTGCAGCCGGGCAACCGCATCCGCCTGCTGGTGGCCCCTGACTTCCAGTGGATCCCCAACGGCCCGATCGTGCGCTTCTACGAGGAGCGGGTGAAAGCCGAGTTCTTCGACGCCAGCTTCAGCGGCCAGCACAGCCACCGCCAATTCCTCTCTGGCGAGCTCTCCGCTGGCTCCGCGGCGCTGCTGATCAAGAAGATGCGCCTGCTTGAACAGGAGTTCGCCGAGCTGCTAAAGGCCGACCTGAGCCTACCACCGGAGCAGCGCATCAACATCGGTCTAGTCCTGGCGCAGCGCCCCTGGCAGTTTCACGCCTTCGACCACCTGCGCCGGGAACAGGAAAGCTAATCAGATAAGATCGGCAGTTCGACAACCTCAAGAATGGCTGGCAGCGTCTGTCGCAAGCAGATGACAGCTGGCCCGATGGGATCCACTCAGGCTCACCGAATCGGGATAGGCCGCCCGGCAGTGCGCCATCGCCTCCGGGCAGCGGGGATGGAAGTGGCAACCCGCTGGCGGGTCTGAGGGTGACGGCATATCCCCTTCGAGGCGGATCACCGAACGCTGCCGCTGCGGATCGGGTACCGGCACCGCCGACAGCAGCGCCTGGGTATAGGGGTGGGCCGGAGCCTCCAGCACCTCATCGACCCGCCCCTGCTCGACGATCCGCCCCAGATACATCACCGCCACCTCATCGGCCAGATAGGCCACCACCGAGATATTGTGGGTGATAAAGAAATAGGAGAGCCCCAGCTGCCGCTGCAGCGACTTCAGCAGATTAAGGATCTGCGCCTGCACTGAGACATCCAGAGCGCTGGTGGGCTCGTCGCAGACGATCAGCTGCGGCTCCACCGCTAGGGCCCGAGCGACGCAGATGCGCTGGCGCTGGCCACCGGAAAACTCATGCGGATAGCGGCTGGCCGCGTCGGCAGGCAACCCCACCTGCTCCAGTAGTTCCACCACCCGCCGCTGGCGGCCGGTCCGATCCCCCATCCCCTGTGCCAGCATCCCCTCAGCGACGATATCCCCCACCAACATACGCGGGTTCATCGACGACATCGGATCCTGGAAGATGATCTGCATATCGCCTCGGCGCCTGCGTAGCGCCTCACCACGCATCTCGGTCAGCTCATCAACGCCGAAGCGAACGCTGCCTGCGGTGGGCCGGATCAGCTGCAGTATACCTTTGCCGACGGTGGTCTTGCCGCAGCCCGACTCCCCCACCAAGGCCAGGGTTCGGCCCTTGGGAATCGCCAGGCTGACCCCATCCACCGCCCGCACATGCCCCACCACCCGGCGGAACACCCCTTTATGAATCGGGAAGTAGACCTTCAAGCCTTCCACCTGCAGCAGCTGCGTCTCCCCGTGGTCGACATCGTGGCGCACTGCTTGGACCTTCGTCTCCCTGACGCCGGGCTGAATCGGCTTGTCGGCATAGAGCAGGCAGCGTACCCCTTGCTGCGGGGCGGTCGGGTTCCAGGCGGGAATCTCCTTATGGCAGCGCGCCACCGCCAGCTCACAGCGCTCGGCAAAGCGGCAACCTTCGAAGCGGCTGTCCAGAGGCGGCACACTGCCCTCTATCACCGCAAGCTGTTCATCGCGCTTGTGGCTGTCGGGTAGGGATTGGAACAGCTTGCGACTGTAAGGGTGTTTCGGCGCAGCGAAAAAGTCCGCCACATCGGCAGTTTCGACGATCTGCCCAGCATACATCACCGCCAGCCGGTCCGCTGACTCCGCCACCACCCCCAGATCGTGGGTGATCAGCAGGATCGCCATGCCCGTCTCCCGCTGCAGCTGCTTCAGCAGGCGCAACACTTGGGCCTGGATGGTCACATCCAGCGCGGTGGTCGGCTCATCGGCAATCAGCAGCTCCGGCCGCCCGGCCAGGGCCATGGCGATCATCACCCGCTGCTTCATACCGCCGGAGAGCTGGTGCGGATACTCTCGGGTGCGCCGTTCAGGATCGGGAATACCCACCGCATCGAGCAGCTCCACCACCCGCTGCTGCACCGCCGCCCGGCCCTTCAGTTCGTCATGCAGCCGCACCGCTTCAGCGATCTGCTCTCCCACCCGCATCACCGGGTTGAGCGAGGTCATCGGCTCCTGGAAGATCATTCCCATCTTACCGCCGCGCACGCTACGCATCTCCCGCTCCGAGAGGGCCAGCAGATCGTCGCCGTCGAGGTGGATGCTCCCGGTGGCGATACGCCCACCATGGGGCAGCAGCCGCATCATGGAGAGGGCAGTCATCGACTTACCGCAGCCCGACTCACCCAGCAGCGCCAGGGTCTCGCCGCGGCGGATCTGCAGATCCATGCCGTCCACCACCCGCACCGGGTTGGATTCATCCCCCAGTTCGGTCTTCAGGCCATTGATCTGCAGCAGAGGATCGCGCATCGAGGCTCCCATCTATCGGCTGTTGCGCAGGCGCGGGTCGAAGGCGTCCCGTACCACGTCAGAGAAGAGGTTGGCGGCCAGCACCAGGGTGAACATAAAAAACAGCGCCGCCACCAGCGACCACCAGACAATCGGTTCGCGGGCCATCTCCAGGCGCGCCGAGTTGATCATGTTGCCCCAGCTGTTCATGGTCGGATCGACACCGATGTTGATGTAGGAGAGCACCGCCTCCGCCAGCACCAACCCGCTGAAGTCGAGCACCAACGTGATCAGCACGATATGCAGCACATTCGGCAGGATGTGGCGGCCGATGATGGTGAAATGGCCAACGCCAAACGCCTGCGCCGCCTGCACATACTCCAATTCGCGCAGCTTGAAGGTCTCGCCGCGCAGCAGCCGGCAGAGTCCGGTCCAGCTGGTGACGCCGAGGATGATGCAGAGAAACAACAAGCGCAGGTCGGCGCGCTCGGTGAGGCTGGCAAAGTCGGCCTCGTGGTTGCTGATGTAGATCTGCATCATCAGGATCGCCGCGGCGATCAGCAGCACACCGGGGATCGAGTTCAGGGTGGTGTAGCTATATTGGATCAGGTCGTCGACCCAGCCACGGAAGTAGCCCGCCATGATGCCGAGCAGGATCGCCGCTGGCAGCATCACCAGGGTGGTGAGAGTGCCGATCAGCAGCCCGGTGCGGATACTCTTCAGCGCCTGGTAGAAGACATCCTCACCCACCTTGTCGGTGCCGAGCAGATGGTAGCTACTGCCCAAGGTGAAGGCGACAAAACCAAGCAGCAACACCACGCCAAGGGTGATCAACAGGGTACGCCAGGGGACCTGGGTATCAAATGCCAAGATCTGCAAGAGCATCGCTCGGAAGCCAACAGCCTGGCGACGCGCCAACTGCCAGACTAGCAGCGAGGCGATCAGCGCCCAGCTGAGCAGCCCGATCAGCACCCCCCGCACGATATGGGCCAGCAAATCAGTGGCCCAGTCAGCAGTCGGATTCTGCAGGTGGGCGCCGCCATACTTGAGCCGGGGATAGGCCCGGCTGGTGCGGCCATCCGCCAGTTCAATGCTCTCCTTGGCGTAGAGATGGGTCGCCAGAGGGGCCGAGTAGCTCTTCTCCTGACGGGTACGGATCGGCGTCACCATCCAGTCAAAAACGCTCAACACCTCAGCCGAGCCGGCACCTGGCTCACCGTTGTCCGCCGGGAGATAGTGGATCGAATCGAGCAGGCCGATCAACACATAGAAGCTCAGCACCACCAGCGCCCCCATGCCGATACGGCTGCGCGCCACCTGCCGCCATGGCGCGCGCAGGTGTTCGCGACGACTGGCGAGCAGGCCAAACCCCACTGCCAGCACCAGCAGCAGAAAGATCAGCGCATCGGTCCAGAGGATCACCAGCTCAGGCATGCAGCGCGACTCCAGCGGAAGGATCAAACAGGTTATGCAAATCCATCACTGCAACCTCACCCGCGGATCGACGAGAGTGTAGGAGATATCGGTGAGGATCAGGCCGATGATGTAGAGCACCGAGCCAAGGAACACCATGGCGCGCACAATAGCGAAGTCCTGACGGCTGATAGCGTCGATAGTGTAGCTGCCGAGCCCGGGGATGCCGAAGAAGGACTCGGTGATCAGGCTGCCCATGAACAGCAGTGGCAGCACCACCACCACGCCGGTGAGGATCGGTATCAGGGCGTTGTGAAAGACGTGGCCGAACAGCACCCACTGCTCACTCAACCCCTTGGCGCGGGCGCTGCGCACATAGTCGCGGTTGATCTCCTCGAGGAACAGGGTGCGATACCAGCGGGTGCCAGCACCGATGCCGCCGATCACGCCAATGATGACCGGCAGGATCAGAAACTTCAGCCCCCCCATACCGGGATCGTAGCCGGAGATCGGCACCAGATGTAGCAGCTTACCCACCAGATACTGGCCACCGATGATGTAGAAGAGCGACGAAATCGACATCATCACGACGCAGATCACCACCCCCCAAAGATCGATATAGGTGGCGCGAAAAAAGGCAATAAGCAGCGCGAAGGTGATGTTGAGCGCCAGCCCCACCAGTAGCACCGGCAGAGCGATGGCTAGGCTCGGCCACATCCGCTGGGAGATGTCGTAGCCGATGTCACGGCCTGAGTCGGAGGCGCCGAATTCAAACTGGAACAGCTTCAACGACTTCTGGAAAAAGATCGTGTCAGTAACGACTTCGATACCACCGGCCTGGCTATTGATCAGCAGCGGCTTGTCATAGCCCCGCTCCGCCTTCCAGTGTTCGATCGCCTGTGGGGTGACCCGCTTCGTGCCCAGGTTCATGCGCGCCATGTCGTCCGGTGAGTTGACTACAAAGAACAGCGCGAAGGTGATGACGTTGACGCCAATCAGGATCGGGATCGCATAAAGCATGCGGCGGATGATGTAGGCAATCATCGGGCGGCACTCCGCTCACGCTGGCGGAACAGCACCACCGCCGGCACCAGCGAGATCAGTAGGATCAGCAATCCAGTGATCACCGGCCAGAGCACAGGCGGGTTCCAGGCGCGCTGGCTTTCGACCCGTCGCGCCGGTTCGAGGCGCTTGTACTTGAGCGTGTTGTTGGCCATCAGGTTGGGCTTCACATTGTGATACCAGGCGTGATGCAGGGAGAACGCCTTGGGATGATACCCCCAGAGCCAGGGACCCTCGCGGCGCAGCAGTTCCACCATCAGATCGATGATGGCGAGCCGCTCGGGGCCATTGTCCATGTTCTTCATCTGATTGAACAAGCGGTCAAATTCGGGATTCTCGTAGTTGGCGGCGTTCTCGCCCTCCCCCTTCACCTTGGCGTTGGGACCGTAGAGCAGAAACAGGAAGTTCTCCGGGTCAGGATAGTCGGCGTTCCAGCCCCAGCTGAACATCTGTGCTGTGCCCTTGCGCATCTTCTCCTGAAATCGGTTGTAGTCGCTGCTGCGCACCACTAGCTGGATGCCGAGCTTGGCAAACTGCTTGCGCCACCAGTTCATCCGCGCCTTGTCATCGGGGCCAGTGGCCACCACATCATAGTTGAGCACCAAGGGCTTACCGGTCTGCGGGTCACGTCCGCCCGGGTAGCCCGCCTGCGCCATCAGCGCCTTCGCCTGCTCGATGGGACGACGCCTGATCTTGCCATCGCGCACTTCATAGACATAGGGGTTATGCCCCGCCACACCCGGTCGGTGACCATAGATTCCTTGGGGAATCGGCCCCTGGGCGGGCACCCCACGACCGTTGGCAAAGATCGAGATGAACTCCTCGTAGTCGGCAGCGATGGCGATGGCACGGCGCAGAAGCCGTGCCCGCTCGGAGTCGCCACCCACCACCGAATCACGCATATTGAAGCCGAAATAGTAGGTGGAACTCTGCACCGCGGTGGTCAACTGGATGCCCTTCTCGCGCATCGCGTCAGTAAGCCCCACATCGCCCTGGTCACTGAACTGCACCGCCTGATCGAAGCTGTCGGAGGAGATGCCGGAGGTATCGTAGTAACCCTGCAGAAATTTGTTCCAGTAGGGGATGGTCTCCTTCTCTAGGCTGTAGACCGCACGCTCCACCAGCGGCAGAGACCGGCCTGCGTCATCCAGCAGCCCAGCGGCACGGTCCTCCGGCTCGCCCTCATTCGGATAGCGTTCACCGTGGAAGTTGGGGTTGCGCGCCAGCACCATACGCAGGTTGGGGTTGTTCTCTGCCAGCATGAAGGGACCTGTTCCCACCGGATACCAGTCGAGTTTGATGTTGCGCTGCCACAACCCCGGCTGGGCGTAGAAGCGATCCGCCTCCCAGGGCATCGGGGCGAAAAAGGGCATCGCCATCCAGTAGAGCAGCTGCGGGTACTTACCCTTGATGCGAATGGTGTAAGTGTAGCGATCGAGCTGTTTCAGCCCTGCCATCTCAAACTCGCGCAAATCGAGATAGGGACGGTCCTGGCCGGTCTCTTGCTTCAGACGGTGCTCCTCCTCGCGCAGCCGTTTTGTCAGCGCGTTGAAACCGACAATGTACTCCCCCATGTTGCCGGCGATCGGCGAGTGGAAGCGCGAAAAGGCGAGGCGTTTGATCTGGTAGATGTAGTCGGCGGCGGTCAGCTCGCGGCTGCCGCTCTCGGCGAAATCGTCGAGGGTATGGATCTGCTCTAGCTGCGCCTCGCTCAGCTGATGGTAGCGATAGGCGCCTGACTCATCCGTGGCGAACAGGGGGTGGGGCTGGTAGCGGATGCCGGGCTGAATCCTTACTGTATAAAGGCTGAAGGCGACTTGCTCCGCCGGGGTATCAGGCGACAGCTCCCGGCCAGCCGCATCAAAATAGCTCACCTGAGGCATGCCGTCCGCGGTCAGCGCGATCAGTTGGTACGGCCGTTTGAGAAAGTGGTACTGCAGCGGTGGCTCGTAGATCTGCGCGATAAAGGCATACTCGTTGGAGCTGTAGGAGCGTGCCGGGTCGAGGTGCTTGGGACGTTCGGAGAAGGAGCTGTAGAGGACCGGAGCGGCCGCATCACCGCTTCGGTAGGGA
The DNA here is from genome assembly GCF_001443665.1 of endosymbiont of Ridgeia piscesae. Taxonomy (NCBI): domain Bacteria; kingdom Pseudomonadati; phylum Pseudomonadota; class Gammaproteobacteria; species endosymbiont of Ridgeia piscesae. Next base: position 36,251 of record NZ_KQ557122.1, read on the forward strand.
CTATTCCAAGGGTTCTCACCACAACCGGACAGTGACAACAACAGGCTCAGCGCTATCCCGATCCATCCCCATTGCCATTGCCAAGCCGATCTCTGCATCTCTCCGGGTGCCTGCTCTTTTTTATCTGCTGAGTTTCCGGTAACTTACGCCGTTATTATTTCGCCTGAGCCATTGCGTCGCCGATCCGTGAGATCCGGGATGCGGCACAGGCCCACGCGGTAGCCCGCATTATCCGCGTTTCTTTTTGATGACACCACCAAGGAATCGTTCCATGGGATTTTTACAAGACAAACGTTTTCTGATCGTCGGCGTTGCCAGCAACCGCTCCATTGCCTGGGGTGTGGCTGAGGCGATGCACCGCGAGGGTGCGCAGCTCGCCTTCACCTATCAGACCGACAAGCTGAAGAAGCGGGTTGAGAAGGCGGCCACTGAGTTCGGCTCCGATATCGTGCTGCCGCTGGACCTGACCAGCGACGAGCAGATCACGGCGGTCTTCGATGAACTGAGTAAGCGGTGGGATGGCCTCGACGGCATCGTCCACTCCGCCGCCTTCGCCCCCCGCGACCATCTGGAGGGCGGCATCCTCGACAATCTGACCCGCGAAGGCTTCGCCCTCTCCCACGACATCAGCGCCTACTCCTTCGCCGCCCTGGCCAAGGCGGGCCGCGCCATGATGCAGGGGCGCAACGCAGCGCTGATCACCATGAGCTACCTCGGGGCAGTGCGCACCGTACCCAACTACAATGTGATGGGCGTGGCCAAGGCGAGCCTGGAGGCCGTCGTGCGCTACATGGCCGACTCGCTGGGTCCGGAGGGGATCCGCGTCAATGCGGTCTCAGCCGGGCCGATCCGCACCCTCGCCGCCTCCGGCATCAAGGACTTTAAGAGCATGCTCGACGCAGCGGAGAAGAAGGTGCCACTGCGGCGTAATGTCACCACCCAGGAAGTGGGTAACGCCTCCGCCTTCCTCTGTTCCGATCTCGCCTCCGGCATCACCGGCGAAGTGCTCTATGTCGACTCCGGCTACCACATCCTCGGCAGCGCCTGATCCTTCTATAAAAAAAGCCGCACGGACCCGGATAAGGTCGTGCGGCTTTTCCTCAGGATCTCGTCTGAGACCCTAATCGTAGGCCTACTGCGTCGCCTCCGTCTGGAGCGTGATCGCGATCTTCGCCCGCCCCTTCAGATCATGCAGCAGATGATTGAAGTCACTGCGCCCCTGCAGCCGTTTCAGGTTGTCGATCTCGCGCTGTTTCGCCGCCTCGTCGGCAACTTTGACGTTGCCGTCACTCACCGCACTAAGTGCATAGACCGCATAGTCGCCCTTGCCGAGCCTGGTGATACCTAATGTTGGCTTGCCATCCTTGGGACGCGGGGCACTGAAAATATCACTCAGCAAGCTGTAGGGAACACCACGTTCGCTGCGCTTGACCCCACTCAGCTGCTTGGTGGAGTAGTCCCCAGCAACTGCCTCTATCGATTCGCCCGCCTGCAGTTGGGCGAGACGCTTCTCGGCCTCAGCCTTTGCCTTCTCTGCCGCCTGCTGTTGGCGAATCGTTTCAATGATCTCCGCCTTGACCTCATCCATCGCCTTGAGACTGGCCTCCTGATGATCGACCACGCGTAACACCAACGAACGAGTCTGATCGAGCTCTATAACCTCACTGTTGTTGTGCTCCACCAGCACATCTTCTGAGAAGGCAGCAGCCATCACCTTGGGCGAACTCAGCACACCCGCACCGCCATCGCGAGTGAGCCAGTCACTCTGCTCGATCTTCAGTTCGAGCGTGCTGGCGGCCGGTTCCAGGCTGGATGGATCTTCATAACTCAGATCGGCCAGACGCTCCGCATACTCGAAATAGAGTCGCTCCGCCTCTGCCTTGCGGTAGGCCGACTCCACCTCCTGGCGTGCCTCTTCAAAGCTCTTCACATCACCCGACTTGATCTCAGACAGTCTGATCAGGTGAAAACCGAAGCTGCTGCGCACCGCCTCGCTCAGCTCGCCCTCCTTGAGCGCGAAAGTGGCCGACTCGAAAGCGGGATCCATGATGCCCTTGCCGAAGAAACCGAGATCACCGCCGGCAGCCGCCGAGCCCGGATCTTGCGATTCGCTCTTGGCCAGATCGGCAAATGCCTCACCAGCTTCAACCCGCTGGCGCAGGCTCGCAATCTTCTCTTTTGCCGCAGCCACGGTCGCCTCATCTGCATCCTGCGCCACCTGAACCAGGATATGGCTGGCACGACGCTGTTCGGGTCGGCCGTAGCTCTCGAGATGGGCTTCGTAGTAGCCGCGCAACGCCTCTTCCTGCACGTCCAGGGTCGGCGCTATCGCCTCAGCGCTCAGCAGCAAGTATTCGATCTTGACCTGCTCAGGTGCGAGAAACTCGTTCTGGTGGGATTGATAGTAGCTCTCCACCGAGTCGGCAGGGATCTCTTCATCTGAGAGGAAATCAGCGACCGGCAGCGTGAAGTAGGCAGCATCGCGGGTCTGGTTGCGCAGACGTATCAGCTCTTCGATCTCGCGTTGGGTAGCAAACACGCTATTCTGCACCGCCTGGGAGAGTTGCTCAGAGAGCAGGGCCTGGCGCACGCGCTGTTCAAAGCCCGCCTCACTAGTACCTTGCAGGCGAACCCCACGCTCATAGAGCGCCTTGTCAAAGTGCCCGTCGACCTGGAACGCTTCGATACCGAGGATAGCCGATCTAATCAGCTGGTCGCCGACTCGCAGCCCCATGTCGTGGGAGACCTGACGCAGCAAACTGCCCCGGATCATCTCCTGCAGGACTTCGGCACGCATCCGTGTGTTATCAAACATCTCCGGCTTGTAGGCGGCGCCGAGGCGCTCGCGCAGCTGCTGCCTGAAGGTGTTGAAGCGTTGGTCGAGATCACGCTCAGTGATCTCTTCATCATTCACACTAGCAACCACAGGCTCAGCGCCTGCACCGAGGTACTCCTGGATGCCCCAAAGCGCAAAAGGAATACTGATGAGAATGACGATCGCCCAGGCGATCCAGCCTTGCGCTTTATCCCTGATTGCTTGCAACATAATGAATCAGATCTGGTCCGAATGTTGGATACAAAAACGGGGTATCAAGACGATACCCCGTTTCACGATGTTGGCGGAGCGGACGGGACTCGAACCCGCGACCCCCGGCGTGACAGGCCGGTATTCTAACCAACTGAACTACCGCTCCGAATTTGGTGGGTGCTGCAGGGATCGAACCTGCGACCCTCGCCTTGTAAGGGCGATGCTCTCCCAGCTGAGCTAAGCACCCCAAGAGGCGCGCTAGTTTACGGCATCCTTAAGGGCTTTGCCAGCCTTAAATGAAGGGGTCTTGGAGGCGGCAATCTGGATGGTTTCGCCGGTCTGAGGGTTGCGTCCCTGACGTGCCGCACGCTCCTTGACCGAAAAGGTCCCAAAGCCAACCAGCGAGACCTGATCTCCGCTCTTCAGTGTCTCAGTGATGGCTTCCACCATACCCTCCAGTGCACGCCCGGCCGCAGCTTTGGATATATCCGCCGCGTCCGCTATTGACTCAATCAGTTCGGTCTTGTTCATTAATCGCTTTCCCCCATACTGGCTTCCGGCTTAATTATTTACCGGATCCAAATTATCTGTGTGACGCCCCATTTGTTGGGCCGCGAATCGCCGGGAATTTATACCCACTGCCGGAAATCGTGTCAAGCAACGGATTCCTCTAAACCGAGCGCCCTCCGGCACTTCAAACAACACTTAATGGGTCGTCACATCAGAGGTTTTTTGCCCCAACGGCTCTTCACTCTCGGTAGATTTCTTTACGCTTTCCGCCTCGCCATTCAACCGGCTGGGCATCTCCACAAGCGCAATCTCCAGCACCTCATCGATCCACCTTACCGGCTTGATCACGAGATTCTGTTTGATATTCTTCGGTATCTCCACCAGATCCCGTTCATTCTCTTCCGGGATCACCACCGTTACGATACCACCACGATGCGCGGCAAGCAGCTTCTCTTTGAGTCCACCGATCGGCAGCACCTCGCCCCGCAAGGTGATCTCACCAGTCATCGCAACATCTGCCCGTACCGGGATACCAGTCAGCGCTGAGACCAGTGAGGTGCACATGCTGATGCCGGCACTCGGACCATCCTTCGGCGTAGCGCCTTCCGGCACATGGATGTGGATATCATATTTCTGGTAGAAGCTGCTCTCCAGACCCAGGGATTTCGCCCGGCTGCGCACCACCGTCATCGCTGCCTGGATAGACTCCTGCATTACCTCACCGAGCTGGCCAGTATGGCTCAGCCGCCCCTTGCCCGGCATCAGCGCCGCCTCGATGCGCAGCAGTTCGCCACCCACCTCTGTCCAGGCCAGACCGATCACCTGTCCGACCTCGTCGTGATCATCTGCTCGTCCGTAGCGAAAACGCTTCACGCTCAAGTAGGACTCCAACCGCTTGGGGGTGACTGTGATCTTACTTGCAGGCTTCTTTAGCAGGATCTCCTTGACCACCTTGCGACAGACCTTGGCGACCTCGCGCTCCAGGTTACGTACCCCCGCCTCGCGGGTGTAATAGCGCACGATATCGCGAACCGCCGCCTCACGAAATACCATCTCATCCGGCTTGAGTCCGTTGTTCTCCATCTGCTTCGGCACCAGATAGCGCTCCGCGATGTTGACTTTCTCGTCTTCAGTGTAGCCGGAGAGACGGATCACCTCCATGCGATCCAGCAACGCCGGTGGGATATTCAGAGTATTGGCGGTGGCCACAAACATCACTTCGGAGAGATCGAAATCGACCTCGAGGTAGTGATCGTTGAAAGTATGATTCTGCTCTGGATCGAGCACCTCCAGCAACGCGGAGGCGGGATCGCCGCGAAAATCCATCGCCATCTTGTCGATCTCATCGAGCAAAAACAACGGATTGCGCGTCCCCACCTTGCTGAGATTGTTGATGATCTTGCCGGGAAGCGCGCCGATATAGGTGCGTCGGTGACCTCGGATCTCCGCCTCATCACGCACCCCACCCAAAGCCATACGGGTGAACTTGCGGTTGGTGGCGCGGGCGATGGACTGCCCGAGTGAGGTCTTGCCGACACCCGGCGGCCCAACCAGACAGAGGATCGGGCCCTTCAACTTACGCACCCGCTGCTGCACCGCCAGATATTCAAGGATGCGCTCTTTGACCTTATCCAGTCCGTAGTGATCCTCTTCCAACACGCTTTCTGCGCGTCCAATGTCGTTACGGATCTTAGAACGTTTTTTCCAGGGCAGCCCAACCAAGGTGTCGATGTAGTTGCGCACCACGGTGGCCTCAGCCGACATCGGTGACATCAGCTTGAGCTTGTTCAGCTCCGCCTGGGCCTTCTCCCTGGCCTCCTTGGTCATTCCAACCTCATCGATCTTCTTGCTGAGTTCCTCGACCTCGTTGGGCGCCTCATCCAGATCCCCCAGTTCCTTCTGGATCGCCTTCATCTGCTCGTTCAGATAGTACTCGCGCTGGTTCTTCTCCATCTGCCGCTTGACCCGGCCTCGGATACGCTTTTCCATCTGCAAGATGTCGTTTTCGCCCTCCATCAAACCCATCAGATGCTCAAGGCGCTCACGCACATCGGGCATCTCAAGCACATGCTGCTTCTCTTCCAACTTGAGCGACATGTGGGCGGCAATGGTATCGGCAAGGCGGCTCGGCTCATCAATGCTTGAGAGCGAGGTCAGCACCTCGGGCGGTACCTTTTTGTTGAGCTTCACATACTGATCAAATAGGGAGGTGGCAGAACGCATCAGCACCTCTATCTCCCGCTCTTCCAGCGAAAGCTCATCACCGAGGCTCTCAATCTGCGCGGTAAAATAGTCGTCAGTTGAGACAAACTCAACGACCCTGGTGCGTTCACCCCCCTCCACCAGCACCTTTACCGTGCCATCCGGCAATTTCAGCAGTTGCAGGATATTTGCGAGTGTTCCAATGCCATACATATCCCCTACTTCGGGATCATCCACATCAGCGCTCTTCTGCGCTGCCAGCAGGATCTGCTTGTTGCTCTGCATGGCGGCATCAAGCGCGCGGATCGATTTATCTCGTCCGACAAAAAGGGGGATCACCATGTGTGGGTAGACCACCACATCCCGCAGCGGCAACACAGGAACGATATTCATTGAGTGTTCAGTCATTCCAGAACTCTTCTCTTCTTGGGCCATTAAGGCATGCCCCCAATAGACAGACGGATTCCACCCAGCCACCACTGTGATGGGGCCATGGCGTCTGTGATGGATAGATCAACGGCAGACCAGCAACGGCAAGCTACTGCCAGCGTTTGCCATACAACGTACGAATAGAATTGGGGTGTCCGGGGAAAATTCAAGCATAAAAACCCTCCGGCGAGCTCAAATCACCCACCGGAGAACTTTTAAGATCAGTCAGAAGCGGCAATCTGCTGCTGTTCCCCTCCGCCGTAGATCATCAGCGGCTCCGTCTCCCCAGCGATGACCGATTCATCCAGCACCACCTTGGAGACATTATCCATAGAGGGCAGGTCATACATGGTGTCGAGCAGCACCTGTTCCAGGATGGTGCGCAGGCCGCGCGCACCCGTCTTGCGCTCCATCGCCTTGCCTGCGATGGCGCGCAGAGCGTCCGCGCGGATCTCAAGTTCGCACCCTTCCATTTCGAACAGCCGCCCATACTGTTTGGTAAGCGCATTCTTTGGCTCGGTGAGGATCTTTACCAGCGAATCCTCATCCAGTTCCTGGAGGGTCGCGACCACCGGCAGACGACCGACAAACTCAGGAATCAGCCCATATTTAATCAAATCTTCCGGCTCCACATCAACGATGATCTCGCCCACCGAACGCGCTTCGTCCTTGCTGTGGACCTCAGCGGAGAACCCAATACCTCCCTTCTCCGAACGATCTTTGATCACCTTCTCTAAGCCCGAAAAGGCACCGCCGACGATGAACAGGATATTGGAAGTGTCAACCTGCAGGAACTCCTGCTGCGGATGCTTGCGCCCGCCCTGGGGCGGCACCGAGGCGACTGTACCCTCGATCAGCTTCAGCAGCGCCTGCTGCACACCCTCGCCGGAGACGTCCCGGGTGATGGAAGGATTGTCAGACTTGCGGGAGATCTTATCGATCTCATCAATGTAGACAATGCCGGTCTGCGCCTTCTCTACATCATAATCGCACTTCTGCAACAGCTTCTGGATGATATTCTCAACATCCTCGCCCACATAGCCTGCTTCTGTCAGGGTGGTCGCGTCCGCGATGGTGAAGGGTACATCGAGGAGGCGCGCCAGCGTCTCCGCCAGCAGAGTTTTGCCTGATCCGGTGGGGCCGATCAGCAGGATATTCGATTTGGCAAGTTCGATATCGCTCTCTTTGCCGAGGCTCTCCAGACGCTTGTAATGATTGTAGACCGCCACCGAGAGCACCTTTTTTGCGCGCTGCTGGCCGATGACGTATTGATCAAGGGTTTTATTGATCTCGTGAGGACGGGGCAGGCTATCTGAGGATTTCTCGCCAGACTCATGCATCTCTTCACGAATGATGTCGTTGCAAAGTTCGACACACTCGTCGCAGATGAAAACTGATGGACCAGCGATCAGCTTCCGCACTTCATGCTGGCTTTTGCCGCAAAATGAACAGTAAAGCAGTTTACCGTCGTCGTTCTTACCGTTCTTGTCGCCGCTCATCTATACAATCTCCTGCGAGAGTTTACTGGTCCGCATCCCGTTCTCCCGAGCATGCCTAATCATATCGAACCCAAACCTGATGGCAAGGTAGCACGCCACAAACTGACTCATCCAGACAAATTCGGAGTAACTGAGGAAGCCACACCCTCTATTCGCCCGCTGCCAGGCTGCGCTGCGCCAACACCTGATCGATCAGGCCGTAGGCAACAGCATCTTCACCACCCAAAAAATTATCACGTTCCGTATCCGCTGCAATCTGCTTCAGCGACTGCCCGGTATGGTGAGCCAAGATCTCGTTAAGTCTCTCGCGCAGCAACAGAATCTCTTTTGCGTGGATCTCGATGTCCGACGCCTGCCCCTGAACACCACCCAACGGCTGATGGATCATCATGCGTGAGTTGGGCAGGCAATAACGCTTGCCAGGCGCCCCACCCGTCAACAGCAACGCACCCATACTGGCAGCCTGGCCGATGCACATAGTACTGACGTCCGGGCGGATAAACTGCATGGTGTCGTAGATTGACATGCCTGCTGTAACCGAGCCGCCCGGTGAATTGATATAGAGGTGAACATCCTTGTCCGGATTCTCGGATTCAAGAAACAGCAGCTGCGCCACCACCAGGTTGGCCATGTTATCTTCCACCGGACCCACCAGGAAGATCACCCTCTCCTTCAGCAAGCGCGAATAGATATCGAAGGATCGCTCGCCTCGCGCCGTCTGTTCAATGACGATCGGCACCAAACCCAGATTCTGTGTATCCACTCCACCCATGTTTTGTATATCGGTCATCTCTTCGAAATCCTTAGGGCCGACAGGCCCATTACCCTATGCTCTGCAGGGGATGGTGGTGCCATCCCAAAGACCAGGCTTCAGCACAATCCTCCCGCCCCAAAACCTGGCCTGTTGCCAGCTCGGCGGATCAGCTTTCCGCGGTCAGCTCCGCAAAATTTGTCGGCTCATCGACAACATCAGCCTGCTCCATGACCCAGTCGACCACCTGATCTTCCAGCACCACATTCTGTACTGCGGCAAGCTGCTCCTGATTCGCGTAGTAGTGCTTGATCACTTCCTCAGGCTGCTCATAGCTGGCGGCGAACTCCTCGATGGTCTGACGAACCCGCTCGTCATCCAGTTTAATCGAGTTCTTCTTGATCACTTCCGCGATCAGCAGTCCTAGCCCGACCCGGCGCTTGGCCTGAGACTCAAACATGTCGCGTGGCAGCTCCATGGAGGAGGAACCGGCAGGCAGGCGACTGCGAGTCTGATTACGCAGCGCGTCGATCTCCTCGTCCACCAGCGCCGTCGGCACGTGCAGCTCATTGCATTCGATCAGCAGGTCCATCGCCTGCTCTTTGAGACGCGCCTTGATTCGCTGCTTCAGCTCGTTCTCCATATTCTCGCGGATATCGCTCTTCAGCTTCTCCACACCCTCGTCGGAACCGAACTCTTTGGCGAACGCATCATCGAGCTCAGGCAGTATCGCCTCAGCCACTTCGATCACGTCCACCTCAAAGGTTACAGGCTTACCCGCCAGCTTTTCCACCCGGTAGTCTTCAGGGAATTTGAGTTCCAGGGTGCGGCTCTCACCGGCCAGGGCGCCGATCAAGCCGGATTCAAAACCGTCGATCATGCTGTTGGAACCCAGCACCAGCGGCACATCATTGGCGCTGCCACCATCGAAGGCCTCACCATCCATGATGCCCTTAAAGTTGATTTTGACCTGATCCTGCTCTGCCGCGGCGCGCTCCACCGGATTCCAGCTGATGCGCTGCCCACGCAGCTTCTCGATCATATCCTCTACGTCCTGGTCGACCACCTGGGCCACCGGGCGGGTAACCTTGCCCTCGATCTTTGCCAGCTCGATCTCCGGCATCACCTCCAGTGTCGCGGTATAGGCGAAGACACTCTCATCATCGCTCTGTTTGGGCTCAATCTTCGGCGGACCAACAGGGTTGAGGTTCTGCTGCTGCAGCGCATCCTGATAACTCGACTCCACCAGCGAGCCGTAGACCTCCTGCAGCACCTGAGAACCATACTGACGGCGCAGCATCCGCATCGGCACCTTGCCAGGACGAAAACCATCCATGCGGGCAGTGCGACCGATCTCTTCCAGGCGTCTGCTTACCTCTTCCTCGACCCGCTCAGCAGGCAACTCCACAGAGAGGATCCGCTCCAGACCTTCCCCAGATTCCAGCGATACTTGCATCAATCTCGTCTCCTGGCAGCGCAGGCCACCTCACAATTTTAAAGTCTCTAAGTTGAATTCAGATCGAACCCCGTAACCGGGATTATGATAAATTTGGTGCGAAAGGGGAGACTCGAACTCCCACGGGTTGCCCCACTGGAACCTAAATCCAGCGCGTCTACCAATTCCGCCACTTTCGCATATTCGCACTTCCGGCGTAGAATCGCGCATTATATCCACATATTGACAGCGCTTCCACGCCGGAAGTCACACCAGGATCGTCAGCTGGGCTCGATCCGGTCGACCCTCTGGAAACCACGCGGCAATTTGTTGCCACGACGTCCCCGCTCACCCTGATAGCTATCAAGATCGGATGGCTTCAGGGTGATATGGCGCTTGCCCGCATAAGCAGTAAGCGCGCCCCCTGCCGGCACCACCGCCAGGGCAATTACAAACTCCTCGCGCGACGCCACTCGCTTCGGCGGGATACTGATAATCTTGTTGCCCTTACCGCGATTCAGCTCGGGCAACTCCACCAGCGGGAAGACCAGCATACGACCCTCATTGGTGATCGCCACCACCCGCTCACCATCCGGATCATGCACCGGTAGCGGCGGCAGCACCTTCGCCCCCTTCGGCAGAGTCAACAGCACCTTGCCTGCCTTGTTCTTCGATTGCATCGCCTCGAGCTGTACACGGAAGCCGTAGCCCGCATCCGAGGCGAGCAGATACCACTGTTTGGCATCACCGCCGAGCACCGCACAGAAGCTGGTCCCCACCGGCGGCGCAAGGCGACCGGTCAGCGGCTCACCCTGACTGCGCGCCGACGGCAGGGTATGTGCCGGCAGCGCGTAACTGCGCCCGCTGGAGTCGAGAAACACCGCCGCCTGGTTGCTGCGCAGCTGCGCCGCAGCGAGATAGTGATCACCCGCCTTGTAGCTGAGCCCGGCGGGATCGATCTCATGCCCCTTGGCGGCGCGCACCCAACCCTTCTCCGAGAGTACCACCGTAATCGGCTCGCTGGGGCTCAGATCGGTCTCGGAGAGTGCCTCCGCCGCCGCGCGCTCGACGATAGGAGAGCGGCGTTCGTCACCAAACCGTTCCGCATCGGCCTCGATCTCCTTACGGATCAGGGTGCGCAGACGTTGCTTGGAGCCGAGGGTCTTCTGCAGCCAGTCGCGCTCCTGCTCCAGCTCATCCTGCTCGCCACGGATTTTGAACTCCTCCAACTTCGCCAGATGGCGCAGCCGCAGGTTGAGGATCGCCTCGGCCTGCCGCTCGGAGAGAGCAAAGCGGCGCATCAGCTCCGCCTTAGGGTCATCCTCATTGCGAATGATGGCGATCACCTCGTCGATATTGAGGTAGGCGATCATCAGACCTTCGAGGAGATGCAGCCGATCCAGCACCTGATCAAGCCGATATTGCAGCCGCCTGGTCACCGTCGCGGTGCGAAACGCCAGCCACTCCCGCAGCAGGCTCAGCAAATCCTTCACCTCAGGGCGACCATTGGTGCCGATCAGGTTGATATTGACGCGGTAGCTGCGCTCCAGGTCGGTACTGGCGAACAGATGCGACATCAGCCGTTCTACATCGATCCGATTGGAGCGCGGCACGATCACCAGCCGAGTCGGGCTCTCATGATCCGACTCATCACGCAGATCCTCCACCATCGGCAGTTTCTTCGCCTGCATCTGCGCCGCGATCTGCTCCAGCACCCGCGCCCCGGAGACCTGGTGCGGCAGCGTAGTGACGATGATCTCGCCCTGTTCGCGCTCATAGCGGGCGCGCATGCGGATCGAGCCCTTGCCGCTGACATAGATCTTGCGGATCTCCGCCGGCGGGGTGATGATCTCCGCCTCGGTGGGGTAGTCCGGCCCTTTGATGTGGTCGAGCAGATCATCGAGGCTCGCCTTGGGCGACTCCAGCAGATGCACGCAGGCGGCGGCCACCTCGCGTAGATTGTGCGGCGGGATGTCGGTAGCCATGCCCACCGCGATACCGGTGGAACCGTTGAGCAACACATTGGGCAGGCGTGCCGGCAGCAGCGACGGCTCCTGCAGAGTGCCGTCGAAGTTCGGCTGCCACTCCACCGTGCCCTGGCCCAGCTCAGAGAGCAGCACCTGTGAATAGGGAGTGAGGCGCGACTCAGTGTAACGCATCGCGGCGAAGGATTTTGGATCGTCCGGCGAGCCCCAGTTGCCCTGCCCATCCACCAGCGGATAGCGGTAGGAGAAGGGCTGCGCCATCAGCACCATCGCCTCGTAGCAGGCAGAGTCACCGTGGGGATGGAACTTGCCGAGCACATCACCCACGGTGCGCGCCGACTTCTTGAACTTGGCCGCCGCGCTCAGTCCCAGCTCCGACATGGCGTAGACGATGCGTCGCTGCACCGGCTTGAGACCGTCGCCGATGTGCGGCAGGGCACGGTCGAGGATGACGTACATGGAGTAGTCGAGATAGGCCTTCTCAGTGAAACGGCTGAGCGGCAGGCGCTCCACCCCTTCCAGGCTCTGATCGATGGTATCGCTCATCTGGGCAGCTTTTCTTCCAGTCATAAAGGGCCAAAGGGCCCGAAACAGCCGGAGATAATACGGAATGCCCCAGAATTAGGGAATACGCAGGGGAATCAACTCAGCCGCAAGCGCAGCCAGAGCAGAAGCAGGGTCGGCAGCAGAAACAGTCCCAGACCGAGCAGAATCGACAGCCGAAGCACTGCCAACTCACCGCTCAAGCCACCCACACCCCCAAGCAGAAACAGCAGAGCGCCGAGCCCCAGGGCGTGATTGATCCAGCGCTCGTGCCGATAGCCGTTGCCCGGCGCCAGGCGATAGAGCTGTCGCAGACCATCCAGCAGCAGATACCAGGCGGCTGACAGGGTGATCAGATAGGGCAGCAGCCCGACCAGTTCCCAGGCGTTGAGTAACCAGAACAGCTGTGCCGTCAGCAGCAGCAGGCCGATCACGGAGAAGCGCAGCTGTGCCACCGCCCGACTTCTCAGCCAGCGTGGATAATGCTGCAGCAAAAGGCCAAACAGAAAAAAGGGCAACACCCCATAGAGCAGGTTGAAGGCCTGCGGCGCCAGCTCCAGGCTCAGCCCGGCCCAAACCGCAAGAGAAAACCCCAGCACCCCCTCCAGACTCAGCAGCGACAAGGGAGACCAGCAGACCCGATCCCACCAGGTCGGATCCCGATGCGCTTGCTGGTTGAAGGATGTTAGCGGGGTGATACACATGACGGCAGACCAAAGATTTTGATCAGAAGATCAGAACAGGTGCGCGCATCATCGACAATGACAATCCGCAAGCCCTACTGGCACTGCTTGCCGACCGAGCGATCCGGGCCCTTGCCTTCTGTAGAGTCTCCCAGCGCCCACTTCAACAGCGGCGGGGTGGCCAGGGTCGTCACCATCACCATCACCATCATCAAGACCGCCGAAAACATCGCCTTGTCGATCACATTCAGACTGATGCCGATGGAGGCAAACACCAGCCCCACCTCACCCCGTGGCATCATGCCAATGCCCACCGCCAAACGCCTGCGATCAGCCCCCATCACACCCAGACCTGCCACCAGTTTGCCGAGCACCGCCACCAGGGTCAGTCCTGCCGAGAGCAGCAGCACCTGCGGATCGAGAAAGCTCTCCAGCTTCACCTGTATGCCCATCAGGACAAAGAAGATCGGCACCAGAATCGCCTCCAACGGCGCGAACAGCTCCTTGATCGAGTATTTGTGCTTACGGTAGTCGCCCCAGGCCTGGAAGTGACTGTCGAGCATCAACAGGCCAGCGGCGAATGCACCAACGATGGTCGCCAGACCCACCAGATTGGCCAGCCAGGCGAGCGTCATGACAAACACAAACGGGATGAAGAGCTTCGCCTCCACCACTTCCATGTGCCGCAGCAGGCGGATCAGGGTGCGGATAATATGCGGCCCGAGCAGCAGCACACTGGCGATAAACAGGCTCGCCAACAGGATGATACGCAGGACCTCATCCAACTCGACACTGCCGGTGACCACGATGCCGGAGACGATCGCCAGCATCACCAGACCGAGCACGTCGTCCATCACCGCCGCACCGACAACCACCTGGGCCACCCCGGAGCGACTCTGGCCGAGATCCTGCAATACCCGGGCAGTGATACCGATGCTGGTGGCACCCAGCGTCGCGCCGAGAAACATATGCTGAGTGTGGGGGGCATCCGGCGTCAGCCACCAGGTGACTAGAAAGCCGAGCGCAAAGGGAGCCAGTACGCCAATCAGCGCCACCCGCAGAGAGTCCCCACCGACCCGCTGCAGCTGCGCCACGCAGGTATCCAGACCGACATGGAACAACAGAAAGATCACGCCGTAGCGGGAGAAGACATCCACCGCCTGGGCCACCGACAGATACTCGCGCCCATGCGGGCCGCTCACCACCTGCAGGAAGCCAGCGGCATACTCAGGCCCGACCAGCTGCTGCACCGCCTGCTCCAGCGACAACCCCGACATCACCAGACCCGACAACTCGGTGCAGCCAACCCCTTCGCGCAACACGCTCATCAGCTCGAAGCCGGCGAAGTGCAGCAGATTGCCCAGCACCACCCCCATCACCAGCTCACCCAGCACCGAGGGCTGCTTCAACTGGCGTGCCGTGTAGCGTCCGATCAGTGCCGCGATCAGGATCAGGGTGACGCCAAAGATCACTGGCGCCACCGGGTCACCATGCGAGAGACCTGTAGCGATATTCGGCTCAGCGACCATCACACCCCTCATTCACGCCGCAGCGGAAAAGGTCTGCGGCAGAGGAACCATCGTTACTGGCAGTTTACTACAAGGTCAGGCCGACCACTTTAATGGAAACAAAGAGGTGCACAGTGTGGAGAGATAGAGAACGGCGGAACCCTGTCGCCAGGGGGAGGGTTACTCCCGCTCTTCGATCCAGGCCGCCTGGATCGCCTCGAGGATCCTTTCGCCGGAGTGCTCCGGGTCATCGTCGAAGTCATCGAGCGCCATCACCCAGTTGCGCAGGTCGACAAAGTTGACCTGTGTCGGGTCCACCTCAGGGTAGGCCTCGTCCAGCTCGATGGCGATATCCTGGATATCGATCCACTTCAGTCCCATGACATGCTCCTCGCTCAGTGGCTCTCTGAGACCATGTTGATGGTGTATTTGGGGATCTCGATCACCAGATCTTCCTCCCCCACCTGCGCCTGACAGCTGAGGCGCGACTCCGGCTCCAGCCCCCAGGCCTTGTCGAGCAGATCATCCTCCTCCTCGCTCGACTCCTCCAGGGAGTCGAAACCCTCACGCACGATGACGTGGCAGGTGGTGCAGGCACAAGACTTCTCGCAGGCGTGTTCGATCTCGATGCCGCCGGCCAAGGCTGCATCGCAGATGGTGGTGCCCGGCTCCGCCTCGATCACGGCGCCCTCGGGGCAGATCTCTTCGTGGGGCAGGAAGATCAACTGGGTCATTACGGCTTCTCCTGCTGAAACTCACTCAAATTCATTAACACTGTGGCCAGCCATCGCCTGCTGGATACTCTGATTCATGCGCCGCTCGACGTAGAAGCCACAGGCCCTCTCCAGCGCAGAGATCGCCTGCTTAATCTCGGCCAGGCTATCGGCGCGGGAGAGGTCACGCAGCTGCTGCAGGGCGGCATCGATGGTGGCGCGCTCGTCACTATCGAGCAACCGCTCGCCATCTGCGGCTAGCGCTGCTTCCAGCGCCTCAATCACCCGATCCGCTTCCACCTGCTGCTCACGCAGAGCACGCGCCTGTTTGTCATCATCGGCATGGTCGATAGAGGCGCGCAGCATGCTTTCGATCTCGTTATCGGTCAGCCCGTAGGAGGGTTTGACCTCGATCTGTGCCTGCACCCCGCTGCTCTGCTCCACCGCCATCACGCTGAGCAGGCCATCCGCATCCACCGAGAAGGTGACGCGGATGCGCGCCGCGCCAGCCACCATCGGTGGGATACCGCGTAGCTCGAATCGCGCCAAGGAGCGGCAATCGCTGACCAGCTCCCGCTCACCCTGCAGTACGTGGATCGCCATCGCCGTCTGGCCATCCTTGAAGGTGGTGAACTCCTGGGCGCGGGCCACCGGGATGGTGGTGTTGCGGTTGATCAGCTTCTCCACCAGCCCACCCATAGTCTCGATGCCGAGCGAGAGCGGGATCACGTCGAGCAGCAGCATCTCGTCATCGGGCTTGTTGCCGGCCAGGATGTCGGCCTGGATCGCCGCCCCCACCGCCACCACTCGATCCGGGTCGATATCGACCAGCGGCTCACCACCAAACAGTTCGCCAACCCGCTCGCGCACCCGCGGTACCCGAGTAGAACCGCCCACCATCACCACCTCTTTGACCTGCTCCGGTTCGACGCCCGCATCGCGCAGCGCCCGGCGACAGGCCATCAGGGTCTTTTTGATCAGCGGTTCGACCAGCGCGTTGAACTGTTCGCGCTCAAGCCGGCCCTGCCAATGTGTACCATCCGCCAGTTCAAGCTCGATCTCAGTCGCATCCGCTTCGCTCAGGGCCTCTTTGGCGGCACAGGCGTCGCGCATCAGACGACGTATCTGGCGGTGGTCCGCGCTGTCCTGAATGCCCGCCTGCTGCATCATCCACTCCGCCACTACACGGTCGAAGTCGTCACCGCCAAGGGCCGAATCACCACCGGTGGCCAGCACCTCGAAGACCCCCTTGTGCAGCCGCAGAATGGAGATGTCGAAGGTGCCACCACCCAAGTCGTAGATCGCGTGCAACCCTTCGGCCCCCTTGTCGAGTCCGTAGGCAACGGCCGCGGCGGTGGGTTCGTTGAGCAGCCGGAAGACATTCAGACCGGCCAGTCTGGCGGCATCTTTGGTGGCTTGACGCTGCGCTTCGTCGAAGTAGGCGGGGACGGTAATCACCACCCCGGTAAGATCACCGCCGAGGGTTGACTCGGCGCGCTGCGCCAGCACTTTAAGCACCTCGGCGGAAACCTCAACCGGCGATACATCACCAGCCACCGTGCGGATCCGCGGCACCGCCGTCTCAGTGCCAACAAATTGGTAGGGAAGCTGGCTGCCGAGGGTCTTGATCTCCTCCACGCCACGGCCGATCAGACGCTTTGCCGAAGCGATGGTGTTGAATGGATCCTGCGCCGCCTGCGCCTTCGCTGCATGGCCGACGCTGATCCCCTCATCGCTGTAGCGCACCACGGAAGGCAGCAGGTGGCGCCCCTCGGAATCGGCCAGGGTCTCTGCCCTGCCGCTGCGCACGCTGGCGACCAGCGAGTTAGTGGTGCCCAGGTCGATACCGGCGGCCAGCCGGTGCTGATGGGGTGCCTGGGCCTGGCCCGGTTCGGCGATCTGCAATAGTGCCATGATTCAGTTTCAGTCCAATGATGTTCAGAGTGCGTCTTCGATCTCAGCTTCCGCGGCCTCGACCTCGGCCCGCAAGCGCTGCAAAAACCGCATCTTGCGCAGGATCTCCCGACTCGCTTCCAGCTGTTCAGGGGTGGCGCTCTCGAACTGCACCGCCATCTGCCCGACCAGGGTATTGATCTTTTTGTTGATGCGCCCGCGCAGATCGAACACCGCGTCGTAAGGATCTGCTTGGCTGCGTGCCTGCTCCAGTTCTTCACGCAGCTCCATCTGTTCCATCAGAAAGGCCGCGTCCATGGTGGTCTCTTTCTCCATATCCATCTCGATGCCATGCATCGAGAGTAGATAGGCACCACGGGCAATCGGATCTTTGATGGTCTGGAAGGCCTCGTTGATGAGTGCCGCGCCCTGCACCGAGAGCCGCCGTTCCTGATCAGTTGCGTTGGCAAAGCGGTCCGGATGCATCACCCTTTGCAGGTCGCGATAGCGTTCCGCCAGCGAATCAACATCAACGATGAAGCCCACCGGCAGCCCGAACAGTTCAAAATAGTTTTTCGAAAGATCCAGCATATCGAAAAAAGCCGGCTGCCCTAGGCAGCCGGACTCTTAGGCTCCTGTTCCAACTGGAGTGACCTCAAACGGTGAAGCTTTCGCCGCAGCCGCACTCACCTTTGGCGTTGGGGTTGTTGAATTTGAAGCCCTCGTTAAGGCCCTCTTTGGCGAAGTCGACCTCGGTGCCGTCCAGATAAACCAGACTCTTCGGGTCGATCACCACCTTGACGCCTGCGTCCTCGAACACCACATCATCGTCGTTGAGTTCATCAACAAATTCCATCTCGTAAGCCATACCGGAACAGCCGGAGGTGCGCACTGACAGACGGATGCCAATGCCTTTGCCACGGTTGCTGAGGAATGCCTCGACCCGCTTGGCAGCGGCTTCTGTGATAGTGATTGCCATCTTGCTACTCCGCAGGGTTATCGATCACAGGGACCTTAACCCGCATTCTTGTCGGTATAATCTTTGATCGCAGCCTTGATCGCATCTTCAGCCAGGACCGAGCAGTGCACCTTGACCGGCGGCAGCGCCAGCTCTTCGGCGATCTCGGAGTTTTTGATCTGCTGCGCCTCATCCAGGGTCTTGCCCTTTACCCACTCGGTGAGCAGGCTGCTAGAGGCGATGGCGGAACCGCAGCCGTAGGTCTTGAAGCGGGCATCCTCGATCACCCCAGCGTCGTTGACCTTTATCTGCAGACGCATCACATCACCACAGGCCGGCGCACCCACCATGCCGGTGCCGACGCTCTTCTCTTCGTTGTCGAAAGCACCCACATTGCGCGGATTCTCGTAGTGGTCGAGTACCTTATCACTGTATGCCATAACCTTAACCTCTATCGAAAAATCAGTGTGCCGCCCATTGGATCGATTTCAGATCGATACCATCTTTGAACATCTCCCACAGGGGGGAGAGTTCACGCAGGCGGCTCACCTGGCTGCGAATCTTCTCCACCGCGTAGTCCACCTCTTCCAGCGTGGAGAAGCGACCGAATGTAAACCGGATCGAGCTGTGCGCCAGCTCATCCTCACGCCCTAGCGCGCGCAGTACGTAGCTCGGCTCCAGGCTGGCCGAGGTGCAGGCGGAACCGGAGGAGACAGCCAGATCCTTCAGTGCCATGATCAACGATTCACCCTCGACGAAGGCGAAACTGACATTCAGATTGCCAGCGACGCGCTGCTCCAGATCGCCATTCAGGTAGACCTCATCCATATCCTTGATACCGTCCCACAGGCGTTGGCGCAGGGCCTGGATACGCTCATTCTCGGCCACCATCTCCTCGCCAGCGATACGGAACGCCTCGCCCATACCAGCGATCTGGTGGGTTGCCAGGGTACCGGAGCGCATACCGCGCTCGTGGCCACCGCCGTGCATCTGCGCCTCCAGCCGCACCCGCGGCTTGCGACGCACGTAGAGCGCGCCTATACCCTTGGGTCCGTAGATCTTGTGCGCGGAGAAGGACATCAGGTCGACCTTCATCTTCTGCAGGTCGATCGGCACCTTGCCGGCGCTCTGGGCAGCATCGACATGGAGCAGGATCTTGCGGGGTCGGGTCAGTTCACCGATCGCCTCGATATCCTGGATCACGCCGATCTCGTTATTGACGTGCATGATCGAGACCAGGATGGTGTCGTCGCGCAACGCCGCCTCGAGCTTGCCCAGATCGATCAGGCCGTTCGGCTCGGGATCCATATAGGTGATCTCGAAGCCCTCGCGCTCTAGCTGACGGCAGGTGTCGAGTACCGCCTTGTGTTCGGTCTTGCAGGTGATGATGTGCTTGCCCTTCTTCTGATAGAAGTGGGCCACACCCTTGATCGCCAGATTATCGGACTCGGTAGCGCCGGAGGTCCAGACGATCTCTTTCGGATCGGCATTGACCAGTTCCGCCACCTGTTTGCGCGCCCGGCTCACGGCTTCGTCCGCAGTCCAGCCAAAGGAGTGGGAGCGTGACGCCGGGTTGCCAAAATCACCATCAGGAGTCAGGAAACTACACATCAGCTCAGCAACCCGGGGGTCGACCGGGGTGGTAGCTGAATAGTCCATATAGATCGGTAACTTCATTTCTCAATCGACTCCGAAATAGGGAAAGGGATAAAGGGCGGGTGCTCAGGCACTCGCTGGATTGCTGGCTTCTGTGAGGGAGCTGATAGCAATCGATGGCCCCTCTTCTTCCTGCTCCTGCCGTTCTGACACCTCTTTCACCGCCTTGCGGTCCATCAGGTCCTGCAGGCTGATGCGGTTGAGGTAGTGGTAGATCTGCTCGCTCAGGTCGGCCCACAGGTCGTGGGTCAAGCAGCGATCATTATTCTGACAGTTGTGGGCGCCGTGGCAACGAGTGGTGTCCATGCTTTCATCGACCGCGGTAATCACCTCGCCGATGAAGATCTCAGCCGCCTCGCGCCCCAGGCTATAGCCGCCACCTGGCCCCCGCACACTCGTCACCAGCTCCTTTTTGCGCAGACGAGAGAAGAGTTGCTCCAGGTAGGAGAGCGATATCCCCTGTCGCTGGGCAATATCCGCTAGGGTGATCGGCCCCCGACCGTAGTGGAGTGCCAGGTCGAGCATTGCCGTTACGGCATAACGACCTTTTGTGGTAAGCTTCACGCGCTTCGCTCCAAACAATATGTTTGGTCGCTAATATACATTCCCAAGTATTTTAGTCAAGTATTTTGCGCCCCTGTCATTCTGCGGTTTTATTCTTCGCCGGGGTCTCGCCACTCGCCTCATCCAGCTTCAGCAATTCTTCCGCAGTGGAGACGATCTCGCAGGAGTCCAGCGGCGGCATCACACCATCCTCCTCAGACAGGCCCATCTTCTTCAGCGCCTCGCACATCGACTGCATCTTACTGTCCATCACGTGCATGTGATCGAGCATGCAGTTGATCGCATGGGCGACCGGATCGGGGGCATCCTTGGTTGCGCCATAGGCATCGAAACCAATCTTCTTGGCAATCGCCTCGCGATGACCATCGGCCGCTTTCTTCGGCGTGATCAACCGCCCCGGCACACCCACCGCGGTAGCGCCGGGCGGCACATCTTTCACCACCACCGCATTGGAACCGATACGCGCGCCCTGGCCGATCAGGATCGGCCCAAGCACCTTGGCGCCCGCACCCACCACCACATTGTTAGCCAGGGTCGGGTGGCGTTTGCCCTTCTCCCAGCTGGTACCGCCCAATGTGACACCGTGATAGAGGGTGCAATCATCACCGATGATCGCGGTCTCACCGATCACCACCCCCATGCCGTGGTCGATAAAAAAGCGCCGGCCGATCACCGCACCCGGATGGATCTCGATACCGGTTAGCCAGCGGGCGATGTTGGCGTTGACCCGCGCCAGCCACTTCAGGCCCGCATTCCAGAGCCAATGGGAGAGGCGGTGAAACATCACCGCATGCACCCCCGGATAGGTGGTGAGTATCTCAAAGGTGGTGCGCGCCGCCGGATCGCGCTCGAACACGCACTGAATATCTTCCCGCCAACCGAAGCTCATCAGCCCCTCCAAAACCTTGCCTATACTCACAGACCCGCCCACTGGACCAGTGCCACTAGCATAGCGATATCCGGGTGGGAGATTATCCACAATACCATGTAAAATACTAGGAAATAGAGCAGGAGGGACTGTTCCGGCGAACGCCTGAGCCGAAAGCGATCTAATCGAGAGCCACCGCTGCAGACTGGCCAGCCTGGCCCAGCCCCGACGAAAAGTGCAGACGACCCTCTGTATCGACGAGCACTGCCTCGATGCCTGGCAGCCGCTCCACCAGCGCCATAGCGGCCTGCCGCCCCAGCACAAACAGCGCGGTGGAGAGCGCATCGGTGGTGATCGCCTCCGCTCCCAGCACCGAAACGCTGCGCAACCCCTTGACCGATCGGCCCGAGCGCGGGTTGAGAATATGGTGATAGCGCTCCCCATCCTGGATGAAGAAGCGCTCATAATTACCGGAGGTGGAGAGTGCCGTATTGCTCAACGGCAGCAGCGCCCTGATACCCGCCTTATCATCGGGGTCACGTACCCCCACCCGCCAAGGGCGGCCACGTCGGTCGCCGAGAAAACGGCTGTCACCGCCAGCGCTGAGCAGCGCATGTTCGATGCCGTGCTGCTGCAGGATGGCGATGCCCCGGTCTACCGCATAGCCCTTGGCGATACCGCCCAGGTCAATGCGCACCCCCGGTCGAGCAAATGCCAGGCGGGGAGGATCTGGAGTCAGCACCAGATATCGATAGTCGATCATCGGCAGCAGCTGTTCGAGTTGCTGCTCGCTGGGCCTGATGCCGCGTCGATAATCGTATCTATGCCCCACACTGGCGAAGGTGATATCGAAGGCCCCGTCACTTAGCTCCGAGATCTGCTGCGCCCGCGCCAGCACCCCATACAGCTCATCGCTGATAACCACCGCGCCCTGGGCCGCCTGCCGGTTGACCCGTGACAGCTCACTGTCGGGACAAAACGGACTCATCGCCCGATCGATCCGACGCAGCTCCTCCAACACCGCCTCGATCGCCACCTCGCCCGCCCCCACCGACTCGCTCCAGAGCTGGATCACGACCCGGGTCCCCATGATATCGGCGCTGCGTTGCAGCCACTGCGCCTGTGCACCAAGGCTGAACAGCGACAGCAGAAGCAGCCAGACGACAGCCCTCGTCATGAGGGGAGAAAGTCGATCGGATAGAAGACCACCGTGGTCGCCACATCCTTCACGCCGAAGTCGAACATGCGAATCCGTGCCAGCAGCTTGCGCTCCAGGCTCGGATTATTCAGCTCCGATGAGAGCAGCCGGCAGTCGGTCACCCTGCCCGAGGGGGCGATGGTGATCTCCAACAGCAGCTTGCCGCGCAGGGTTGGATCTTTGCGCAAGGCTCGATTGTAGATGGCATAGACCGCCCCCTTATTGCGATCAAATACCAGCTGCACCTCTTCGCTGCTGCGCTGGCCCTCAAGGCTGTTACTGATCGGCCGACTGGCGCGACTGCCACCGCCACCATTGCCCTGCACTGCCGAACGCAGCTGGGTCGTTTTGCGGCCACTCAAACCCTGGCCACCGGTATCGCGGCTCAAGCGACTGGTGTCGATGCCGGCACTGCCCCTAGCGGCGTCCGCGGTCACCAGAGAACGCGCCACCTTTTTCGCCTGATTGCCCGCCTTGGAGAGACTGCGAGTCGCTGTGGTGCTACTCACCGCCGGCGCGCTACGCAGATCCGCCAGCTCATCGGCGAAGGCGAGCAGGCCCGACTGCTGCGCCTTGCGCCGCGCGGCGGCCGGATCGCTCTGCACCCGCCGTTTCGCCACCCTGGCCGGTGGCGCCTTCGGCCGCTTTTTTGCCACCCGTTTAGGTTTCGGTTTGGACCTTGGCTTAGGTTTCACCACCGGCTTGGGTTTGGCCTCTGGGATCTCAATCTCCGGTGGTTTATGCTTCACCAGTTCGACCGGCCGCCGCTCCAGGGTCAATTTCGCCAGTCGCGGCGGCTGAACCCGTTTGATCCGTTCAGGCTGTGACAGCTCCACCACCGAGACCACCCACCCCAGCAGCAGCGCCGCACTCAACAGGCCCAACTGCAACCAGCGAAACTGTCTGTCCTCCCAGTGCAGGGTGTTCCAGGGCAGTTCCAAACGATGCACCATCACACTCATAGCGCCACCTCCGACTCACCCGCCTCGGGGCGACGCAGCACCGCCAGCGAGATGTTGCCGAAGCGGCTCTCGGCGCAGGTCAACATCACCCGCTTCAGCAGCCGATAAGGGGTCTGCTTGTCGGCCATGATAGTGATATCACCGCTTGCCGCACCCTCCGCTGTTGTTGCTGTCTGCCGCTCAGCCGCCCGCGCTGCCAGCGCCTGCGCCAGCGGCGCGATCAGCTCCGAATCGTCCTCCATCAACTCAGCAAGCTGCGCCACAGGGTGCCCCTGCAGCAGGATCTCCTGGCGATTCAGCATCACCACCAACGACTCCTCGGCACGTTGCTCAGCACTCGACTCCGGCAGCTGCAGCGCCTTGGCATTGGGCAGAATCTGCACCTCGGAGGAGTTGACCAGCAGGAAAAACACCAGGATGGTGAAGATATCCATCAGCGACACCAGGTTGATGGCACCACGGCCACGGTTACGCCGATGGTGGCGCTGCATGCGTTTGGCCCGGCGTGACAGCTTCATGATCTCTCCCCCTGCCCGGCCGGTTCGGGCAGCGGCGGCGCATCCCCCAGGGATATATCGGGGAACAGCTCCGCCTGCACCAGCGAACCGGCCTGCACTAGCTCGGCGACCCGCACCCGATCCATCACCTGCACCAGGGTATCGTAGGCGACCTGCGGCTCCGCCAGCAGATAGGCTGTGCGCTTGTCGGGATAACGCGCCTTGAGCGCCTGCAGCAACTGCGACAGCCGCTGCAGCTCGCCCTTGGCCGCCTCACCACCCGCCGCGGCCGGCGGCAGATAGAGATCGAGCACAGCCATCCGCGAAAAGGAGGCAGTGATCAACAGAAACGGCACCAGGATCACCATCAGATTCATGAACGCGGTGATGTTCAGCTCCGCCTCTTCGTGGAGCCGTCGCGAGCGGCGTCTCATCGCGCACTCCCAGCCCGCTCGGTGACGATATTAAGGAACTTCACCGAGGCCATCTCCAGGCTGTCGACGATCTGCGTGGTGCGGCTCTGCAGCAGGGTGTAGACCAGCAGCAGCGGGATCGCCGCCATCAGGCCAAACGCGGTGGTATTCATTGCCACCGAGATACTGGCGGAGAGCAGATCGGCCTTCTCCGCCGGGTCGGCTGCCGAGACCGCAGTAAAGGCATTGATCAGGCCGATGATGGTGCCCAGCAGCCCCAGCAGGGTGGCGATATTGGCCAGGGCACTGAGATAGTGAGTGCGCTTTTCGAAGCGTGGTATCTCCTCCATCAGGCCCTCCTCCATCGCCATCTCCAGATCGCTGCGGCGGCGCGCGCTGCGCACCCGGTCCAGACCGTAGACCATGATGCGCCCCAAGGCGGTGCTGGAATCCGCAGCCGACTCCAGCGCCTGTTTGAAATCGCCCTGATTCAGCTGTGGCAACATCCGGGTCCAGAAGCGGTTGTTGCGCAGCCGGGCGTTGACCAGATAGAGATAACGCTCGATGGCGATCGCCAGCCCGGCGGCGAAGATTAGCAGGATCGGGTACATAAACAGCCCCCCTCCTGGAAAAAACGGATGATTGTGTGAAGATTGTCCATGGTGCTCTCCCTCAGTTGGGTCAGATAGTGTCGATTAGGGCCGCTCAGCGGCCGCGTTGAAATAGTCGAGCCGGCGGCGAAATTGCGCCCGCTCGATCGGCGCCAGCAGATCACTGGCCGACTGCAACGACGGCATCCCCAGCGGCTGTCCCGGCCCCGGCTTCTGCCAGGGCACCAGATAAAGCACCTGGGGCGACTCGCGACTGCCGATGATCGAGGTGCCCTGCAGCTCCAGCCGCTGCTCCGCCTGGGCCGGCGTCTGCATCAGCAGCGCCAACAGCAGCCAATGAAAAGAGGTTCTGTTCATGCTTATCGGCCCTCCGCCGCGATGCGCCGCTGCAGCTCGGCGATCCACACTCTGCTCTCCGCCTGCCCATCGACAGAGAACGCTGCATAACGCCGGTAGTGCGCCAGCGCCTGCTGCGGCTGATTCAGATAGAGGTCGTAGAGGATGCCCAGGTTGCGGTGCCCCAGGGCGTGATCAGGATGCGCTGCGAGCAGCGCCTGATAGAGTGCCAGCGCCTCCTTAAAGCGCCCTTGGTGACGCAACACGATAGCCCGTTGATGCTGTGCCACCGGGTTCTCCGGATCAAGCCGCAGCGCCTGCTGCAGTGCCGCATCGGCGCTCTCCAGCTGCCCCGTCCTGAGTCGCAGGATACCCAGATTGAGCCAGGGCGAGAGCAGACCGGGATACGCCTCCACCAAGCCCTGCAGCAGCGGCATGGCCTGCGCCTCATCACCTGTCTGCATCGCGCTGAGCACCTGCCGCAATTGAGCCTGGGCCGGCTCGGGCAGTCTCGCAGGCGATGCCGGCTTCTGTTCCGTAACGACCTGCAGCGGTGCATCCAAACGCGGTGTGATACCGGCACAGCCCACCAGCAGCAGGAGCAGTAGTAGAAGAGAGATCGGTCTAACGCAACGCATCGAACACCCGCTCCCCCTGCTCCTGCTTGGCATAACGCGCCGGACTCAGCGCCGCCAAGCGCTCGAAACTCTGCCTGACCCACGCGTCATAGCTCCCCTGGGCGGCCCGCCTGGCATTTACCTGGTGGGCCTCGATCGCCCGTTCCTCGAAGGGGAAGGCCTGCTCCTCCAGCAACAACTCATACTGCTCCAGCTCCGCCGCCGAGAGTCCGGCCGGACGTTCAGAATGCAGCAGCGACTCGCCAAACAGCCGGTAGATCTCGGCGAGGCGGAAGGTCGCCTGGGTGGTCACCCCGGCCTGGGCAAAACCAGCTGCCAATTCAAAGGCTTGGATGGCGCGCCAACGGGCGCTTCAGCGGGATCCGCTCAAACGCAGAGAACTCCGGCTCGGCCAGCCGCAACGCCGCATGGGCAGCGAGATAACGGCTGCGCTCACTACTGACCTGGCCGGCCTTGCGCTGCGTCGCAACAAGCTGACGCAGCCAGTAGTCGCGTTTGGCAGACTGATCCTGCTGCTGGTAGAGCTCGACCAGCCGCTGGCGCGCCTCCATCGCCGGTTCCTGTGGCTCAGGGAAACGCTTCACATAGCGCTTGAAGGCAGCCACCGCCTGCTTTCCGCTGCCGGCCTGCTGGTAGAGCTCCGCTGCCTGCCAGGTAGCCTGGAGTTGCACATCGATCGCCTGGGGAGTGGCGGCGACCCGCTCAAAGGCAGCGGCAGCCTGCAGCGGCTGCTTATCCTGCAGATAAACCAGCGCCAGTTTGCGCTGCACATCAGCAATCGACTCATGTTTGGGATAGCGACGACGAAACGCCTCCAACACCTCGGCCGCCTCGGCCCAACGGCTTGTCGCGATCAGACTGGCGGCGGCATCGTATTCGGCGGTGGCACGAATCGTCGCCCCGGGCACCACCTGGCCGACGCGCAGAAAGTGCCGGGCCGCGGCCGCCGCTGCGCCCTTCTCCCGCTGAGCGCGGCCCTGCTGGTAGATGGCGGCGGCAAGCTTTTCGCGGATCATACCCTGGCTGTTTTTTGCTGATCCCGGCAATTGTAACAGCTGGCTGTAGCCCGCCTCAGCCTCGGCGTAGTCGGCCAGTTCGAAGGCGGCATGGGCCGCTACCATCCAGCTCACCCGCTGCGCCTTCCGCTCCAGGCTGGAGCCCGACTTCAGACTGCGCCGCGCCAGCGTACGGGCCCGGGCGTAATCGCCCAGCTCAAACAGCTGCTGGGCACTGCGGCTCAGCACTTTCGCGGCCCGCGGATCATCGCCAAACCAGTCAGCAAAGCGCAGCCCACTCTCAGCCGCCTGACGCTGCCACTCTGGGCGTTGCGCCTCGGGCAGGCGCGGCGTCTGCTTTTCAAAGGCCAGTAACGCTGCATAGCCCGCCTCGGCGGCGTCCTTATGGGACGGATAGTCATAGGCGCTGCGCTGATACGCCATCACCGCCTAGTTGAACGCACCCCGCTCGAACAGCAGTTCCGCCAGCAGAAAGTTCACCGCACCACTCTCCGCCTCACCGGGGAAACGCGCCAGGTAGTGACGATACCAGGCCACTGCCAGCTCGAACCATGCATCCCGTTGCGCCTTCGAAACCCTCCCCTTCTGCTGCACCAACGCGTGGTAATGGGCGGCCAGATCACGCAGATGACGACGCAGATGGGGGGTAAGCTCGGCCCGGCTCGACGGATCCAGCTCCCGCCAGGCGGGGCCGTTGAGCCGGTAACGCTCCGCCAGCTCCTGTTTCGCCGCCAGCGCCTGACTGGGAAAACCATGTTTGGTGAAGTTATCGATCGCCAGCAGCTGCAGACCCGGTGCCTGCGGATGACTCGGGTGCTGCCGCACAAAGGCGAGATAGGCGCCAGCCGCATCGAGGATGCGCTGCTGCTTCAGATAGAGATCACCCAGGCTGCGATAGACCCGGTGCAGCCAGCCCCTGCCTCCGTTTTGCCGGAAGTAGTGATCAATGCCGGCAGCACCGCCCAACTGGATGAAGCTAAGGCTCACCACCCGCAGGGTATCCTGCAGCAGCTCCCGCTCGCCGCGCGCCAGCGCATCACTGTCGAACCGTTCCAGGGCATCGGCCCGCCGATCAAGCAATCGGGTGAAGGCATCCAGCGCCGCTTCGAAATGCTGCTGTTTGAACAGCGCCCAGCCAAGTTTGAACAGCGAACGCTGATGGAAGGGCGAGGCCTCGCCAGCCGCCACCGCAGCGGCATAAGCATGCTCGGCTCCGGCATAGTCGGCCTGCGCGAACAGCCACTCACCACGGCGGAACTGCGCCTCCTGCAGATAGGGGGAGTTGGGATGCTCCCGCACCAGCTGATCGAGGGCCTGCTGCGAGCGCGCCGGACGACCAGCCAGCGCCTCCGCCCGGGCCAGCTGGTAGAGCAGCCGATCACGTCCGGCAAAGGCCCCATCCCGCTCCAACAGCCTACGATAGAGCGCGATGGCACTGGCGAAATCCTGCGCTGACGCATTCCCAGCAGACGCATCGCCGAGGCGCTCCTCACCCTGTTCCAGCTGCAGATCTGCCAGTCGCCGGGTCGCCTCCCAAGTCAGCTCGGGCGGCGCCGGCTGCTGCAGCAGCACCTGATAGCCTGCCATCACCTGCCCGGGGGGTGGCGCCACCACCGGCTCCGCCTGCACTGTTCGCGGGCGGGCCTGCAGGCTAGCCAGGGTCGGCGGCCCCGGCTCACGCTGCAGCCAGGAGACACACCCCTGCAACAGGAGAGGAAGCAGGATCAGCGCCACTGCCCTCATGGCGTCGCTCCAGCACGGCTGGCAGCCCGATCCTGCAACTGGGCGAGGGCAAAGCGGGCGCGGGCACGCAAACCGTCGAGACCCACCTTACGCTGCTGCAGCGACTCGCTGGCGAGGCGCTTCAGTTCACCGGCCTGGGCCTGCAGGGTCTGATTCAGCGCAGGCTGCAGCTCGGCAATGCGCGCCTTCAGCGCGTCGATCCGCGTGGCAAAACCTTTGAAGCGGCCCGGCGCCTGTTGCACCGCCTGCTGCAGACGCTGGCGCTGACGTTCGCTCTGCTCCAGCTCCGTGTTGACTGAGCGAAGGTCTTTGCTGAATTGCCAGAGGCGGGGTTTAAAATCACTCTCCACTTGCCAGCGCAGCAACCCCTTCATCAGCCGCAGGCGCTGCCGTTTCTCCTCGAGCCCAGCCACATCGCCCAGCGCATCCAGGCGTCGTTCGATCGACTCGATGCGCACCAGCTGCGCCTGCTCTTTTGCATCTGCCAGCCGCATCGGCTGACTGCCGCCGGCCAGTTTATGTTCCTTTTCAAGCAACTCATCGTGGCGCTGCTGCAGACTCTGCAGAGACTGATCGGAGAGCGCCGCTTCGGCCCTCGGCAGCTGTCGAGTGTAGGCGCTTTGGCGCGCTGCCAGCATCTGATCGTAGCTCTCGATGGTGGCGGACCAATGGCTGAGATTGGTATGCAGAAAGCCCAGATCGAGATAGTCCTGATAGGCTTGGCGGAAACGGTGCTGTGCCAGCAGATCGAACAGACGGCGCTGCAGCACCGGGTCAGCCGCCGGCGGCAGATCGCCGACAGAACTGGTCTCGTCGATAGCCGATAGCGCTGGCAGCAGTGCTCCGCCGGCCACCGCCTGCAGCGCCTGATCCAGCACAGCCAACTCCTGTTTATAGCTGTCGAGCGCCTGACGGTAGCGCTTCAACGCCTCACTCTCCGCTTGCAACTGCTGCAACGCCAGGGGGATCAGCAGCAGCGCCTGCTGCACCGCCGGGTCCGCCGGAGCGCGTGCTGCCAGCGCCTGCCAGGGACTCAGCGCCTGTTCAAACTGCTGCTGGCGGAAGGCGGCCCAGCCCAGCGCCAACAGCGCCCGGTTGGAGTGGATACCCTGCAATCGCACCCGCTGCAACGGCGCTTGGGCGGCGGCGTTCTCCCCCGCCTCGAGCAACAGCAGACCGAGCAGCAGGTTGGCGCGGTCGCGCAGGGCACGGTGCTCTTCGTCGTCGGCATCGAGCTGGCTCAGTTGTTGGAGCAGTGCTCGGCCCGCCTGCTGCCGCCCCTGACCAAACTCTGCCAGCGCCCGGTTGAAGAGGTGAAAACCCTGCCAATCGTCATCCTCAGCTGTGCTCTGCAGCTGCGCTGCCGCCAAGCCAGGTTCACCCTGCGCCAGCGCAATCAGGCCGGCCAGTTCGCGCCGCTGGTGCTGCAGCGGCTCGGGCAGGGCCTCGCCAATCTGTTCGAAGGCGGTAGCTGCCCGCTCTGTGCGCCCCTGCTGCTGGTGCAGCCGCGCCAGCTGCAGCCAGGCCCGGTCACGCACCACCGGTTTCGCCGCCCGCGCCAACAGGCGTTCAAACAGCGGCTCCGCCTCATCGTACAGACCATAGGCGAGATAGAGCCCACCCAGGATCAGCGCCGGCTCATCACCCTGAGCCTGCATCAGCCCCTGCGCCTGGGCCATCTGCAGATGGGTGATGGCAGTGAAGTTGCGCTGTTGGAAGAGCTGAAACAGCGCCTCGCCATAATGCAGGTCGCGCACCCCGGCGCTGGGTGGTGCCGACTCAGCCAGTACGACGCCTCCCAGCGCTACCATCAACAGAGCGCAGCCCAGTCGCGCGATGAAAGCTGGCCGACTCACTCCCACTCCCGCACGCTGAACTCCGGCTGCTGTTTTGCTTCCAGATCGACGATGCGCAGCTCCAGCAGCTTGGGACTGATCCCCTTGCTGAACTTGAGGCTGGTGGCGCGGCGATAGTCGCGGCCGGAGGGGCCAACACCGGTGAAGAAGGCGACCAGTTCATGCTCACCACTCTTCAGGTTGCCGAGGAACAGCCGCTGCACCCCACCGCGGCGCAGCGCCGCCAGCTCCCGCTTGGTGTAGAGGTGGTTGGCCAGCTCCTTGTCGTCGATCTTCAGCTGCACCGAGTCGAGACTGAAGTAATCGCCGAGATCGAGGGAGAGGAACACCGAGACCTGAGTGTGGCCGGGGAACAGCAGCTCCTCTTCCAGCAGGAAGAGATCCCGATTGAGCGCTAGCACCGCCTTCTTCAGCGCCCGCACCTCCCTCTGCAGATCAGCCGGCTCTGCGGCCTGAGATTGACTCGAAATGGCAAGGAACAAAATTAGCGGCATCACCGCCAACAGCAGTCGGTAGAGCATCGGCATATCAGAGGGTCCCGCTGACGATGGGTTGAAAGGCGGTGAGCCGGTCGAGCAGTGCCGCATTGCCCAGGCCGTGACCGGGGAACAGTCCGCCGAAGCGGCCCTGCTCACCGTGCAGCGCCATGTAGTTGAGCACCACCGTCTCTACCAGCAGGTTGACGTTGTTGGCCGCCGGGGCGGAGGCGGTTTCCACCGAGCCATCACCGCGGAAGAAGCCAATCTGCTGATGCTGCGCCTGCTGTTCCGGGCTGGCGCCGAGCAGTGCCGGACGCCCTGCCGGGTTGTAGACGAGAAAAAAGGAGGCGGCGGTGGAGGAGTTGTCGCCAGTCCAGACGCCCTTGCCACGCCCCTCTGCCGAGTTGTCGAGACTGCCGTTGCTGGCCACCGAGCCGTCGCTGAAACAGTAGAGCATCAGCGGTACACCGAGCCGCGCGGCATACTCTAGGCAGGCCCCCATGCAGCGCCCGGCGCGCAGGTCGCGGATCTCGCCCACCGCCCGGTTGCCGGTGTGGTAGTCAAAGCCGCCCATGGTGATGGTGCCAGCCCCGGCATAGCCATTGAGCACCAGCTTCATCACCGCGGCGGTCTTGCGAAACTCAGCCTCGTCGTCATATTCGGCCTGGCTGAAGATCGGCCCGACGATATCCGGGTCGATGGAGGGGTTGAGCGCCGGGATCACTGCGCCGTTGATACTGGCGGCGGTACCGGGCGAAACCCGCTCCAGGATGCCGCGCAGAAAGGCGCTGTCACTGTGGAAGGCGAGCCCCAGGTCACTGTTGATGAAGTCACTGAAGCCAGTATCGGGATTGCTCAGCGGCGGGATCATGTCACCGGGCAGGCCGAGGCGACTGTAGCCGGCGGTGGTGAGAAAGTCGCGCTGACCACCCTGGCGGCCCACCAGCACATTGGAACCGGCGATATTCGCGCCGCCAGCCAGGTCGAAACAGATGAAGGGGATCTTGCCGGCCCCCTGCACCGCAATGCCACAGGATTGCTTGAGCGCCTGCAGATCGCTGGAGAGGACGGCACTGGCCTGGCGCGGATTGGCAAACAGGCCAAACAGGCCCGGCGCGGTCACCGCCCCCAGCCCGGCAGCCAGCCCCTGGCGAATGAAGTCACGCCGGCTGATCGGGCGAGGGTGGTCCGGGTAGAGCAGCGGCGCATCCGGGGAGAGGTTCCTGAGTCGTCGTTTCATCATTGTGTCCGGGTTATTGCAGCAGCATCACCGCACTGCCGAGCAGTGCCGCGCAGTTGGCCTTGACCACCGTGGCGGTGCGCCCCGCCTCACAGCTGGCACCGCAGGCAGTCAACCGATCGGTGAGCTGATTCAGCTCGGCACGGGCCTCCGCTTCGGCGGGCTGATCGGCCAGATCTCCACCGAGCATCCGGCTCAGTAGCGGATCAAGCATCAACGCCCGGCCACCGGCAAAGGCGCTCCGGGGCTCGCTGTCGAAGGGGAAACCGGGGAAGTAGCTGCTGCGCAGGGCTTGGTCCTCCACCAGTGCGTTGCAATATTCGATCGCCAGCTGCGACACCGCCACCTGATGGGCGGAGAGGAAACCGCCGATCTTCTCCACCGCCGGCAACTGCTGCTTGACGCTGTCGAAGGTGGCACGCACCTCCGACTGACTCGGGCTGACGCCGGTCAGCTCCGCCATGCTGGCGTTGATTTCATCGAAGGTGCGCAGGCCGATCACCGGCTGCGGCTCACCATCGGCGGGCGGTGGCGGAGCCAGCGGCATCGGCTCGGTAAACACATGGCTGTGACTGCCGAGGCGCTCGAAGCTGAGGAAGAATTCATCCCCCGCCACACCCCGCTCACTGGCGATGATGGTGCCCAGCGGCGATAGCAGCTGCCCCTGTTCAGGCGAGTAGGCGAACCCACCGAGGCGCAGGTCAAGATTGCTGTAGACCTGCCCCACCACCGCTTCGTGGCCGTTGATGCCGATACGCATGCCGGCCAGAGGGGTGTTGCTCGGCTGCACCGTCGCATCCAGGCTGATGAAGCGCGGCTGGTTGAACAGATAGCTGTAGCTGTCGAACTGGCTTACCTCGAACAGGATGTAGCTCTGCGCCAGACCAACCAGCTCGCTGACGCTGAACAACAGGAAGAACTTCTCGCCGACCCCGGCGGCCTGGTTGCGGGCGATCTGTTCCGGGGTGAGTGCGCGATTGTGGATCGCCAGCAGCCTCAGCTTGCCGAGCCAGGGGCGATCGCCGGAGACCTCGTTGCCGAGCACCAGGGCAAAGCTGTCATCCCAGTCGATCAGGCTACCGCCGGGCAGCGGATCAATATCCCCGGTGAACTGGCCGTTGACGTAGATACGCCGGCCATTGAGCGGGTCACAGCTGACTACGATATGCTGCTCGGCAGCCTGCAGCCGCTCATCCGCATCAGCGGTGGAGAGGCCCGGTTCGCCGTCCGCCCCGGTCTGCTCGGTGCGCTGCAGGAAGTCGTAGTTGTAACGGGTCTGGCCTAGGGTGAAGTTGCGCGTGTCGACGCCGCCGGAGTAGCTGACGATGCGCGCCAGCCCCTCCTGGGTAACATTGGCCGGCACCACCCAGGCCTCAATGGAGTACTCGCCGGTGGCCTGGATCAATTCGATCAGCTTGCGGCTGGCGCTGGTAGGGCCCTGCACCTTGCCGCCGGCGAAGTTCAGCCCCCAGCCGCTGACCCAGCTGACATCGCCGCTGAGAGTGAGGTTGAGCGCCGGTTCGACACCGCTGGTGTCGTAGACTGTCGTCCCCTCACCGATCTTGAATTCGTAGAGGGCGATCTGGTTTGACTCATAACGGCTGCCACCGCTGGCGATCACACCATCGCCCAGCTGCAGCGCCTTGCTCAGCACCAGCGCCGGATCGACCGGGGTCGGTACCACTTGGGCGGCGATCGCCTCGATCTGCGAGCGCAGTTCAGCTGCGTCGCTCTGGCAGTCGCCGCTCCAGCAGTTGTGGAACTCATCACGCAGCCGCACCACCAGGCGCGACTGCTGCGGCAGGTCAAGATCGACCTTGGCGGCGACCGCGGCGTAGGCGGCGGCCAGATCGGGGCCGGCAAAGAACGGTGCCTGGGCAGTCGCGGCATCCTCCCAGTGGCACTCGGCGCAATGGCTAGTAAGCAGCGGATAGAGGGTGGCGCCGAACAACGTTGGGTCGTCTGGCAGGATACGCGAATCACCTACCGTCTTGAGCGGCGGCGCCTTGAGTTCGATCTGGCGCCCATCACCGATGCCGGTGCTGTCGGCCCAGGCGTCGAGATAGGCGGTGATCACCGCGGCACAGGCGGCATCGCAGTCGAGCCAGCAATTGTGGCCAGCACCGATTTTGCTAACCAGGCGCGAGTCGACGGTGGCGCTGAGATCGACCAGCGGATTGGCCGCGCTGTAGGCGAGATTGACATCGTCATCCCGCACGAACTGGGGCGACTGCCCGCCGACGCTATGGCAGGCGCCACAGCGGTTGGTGGCACGCAGCGGTTCCCAGAGGTGGAGGCGAAACGCCTGAGCATCGTCGGTGCGCGCTGCCGGGCCACTGTAGCCGCCCTGCGACGGAGCCTGGGTCTGCGGATTGGCGGTAGTGCTGCCCCCCTCCATGCAACCACCCAGCAGCAGGCCAGCGAGTAGGCTGAGAATGAGCGAGCCACGACTGGCCCCTCTAATTAGATTGGCTGATCGCATCACTCCCCTCGGCAGTAGACCGCCGACTCGGCGAAGAGCCGTTTTAGACTGTAGTTATTGGCCCGGAAGGAGTCGCTCATAGCAGCTATCTGGGCGTGGTCGGCACTGTCCACCGGCTCGCGC
The DNA here is from genome assembly GCF_001443665.1 of endosymbiont of Ridgeia piscesae. Lineage (NCBI taxonomy): Bacteria > Pseudomonadati > Pseudomonadota > Gammaproteobacteria > endosymbiont of Ridgeia piscesae. Next base: position 71,070 of record NZ_KQ557122.1, read on the forward strand.
AGGCAGACCGCCTTGAAGACCTTCTTCGTCTGGCAACTGGCGAAGGCCTGACTGTTGGCCAGCTCCACACCGAGGGATTTGGCGCCGTTACCGCGACCCGGCAGGGCCGAGTCCCAGTCGAGCAAGGCGTTGGGGCCGGCGCGCCAGTAATTGTCCCATTGGTCGTCCGGGGTCACATAGCCCGGTTTGAAGTTGTCGGCGTTGATCAGGTATTTGGGACGCACCTGGCCGGGGGTGTAGAGCAGCCGCCCGGCGACCTCGTCGTAGTCGTAGTAGGCGTAGGCCTGCACCAGCGGGTCCATACCGGCGTGGCAGCCGACACAGTTGTTGAGGAACAGGCGGCTGTCACCGCCAGGGCTGCGGGGGATATCCTGGCGGACACGGTCCGCGGCGCGGTTGGTGTCCTTGATCTGCTCCAGATCGAGACAGAGATGGTTGAGCAGAGTAAAGCGGAACATCGCCCGGTTGGTGCCAGCGATAAAAAACGCCCGGGCCGCCTGCCGACTGGTGATGACACCAGCGGTGGCGGTAGCGGGCAAACCGTTGAGATCCGACTGGCGGGCGGCGACCAGCGCATCCTTGAGCGGCACGCCGCTCACCTCCAGGGCCTCGTAGTGATCATTGTTGGCGGGTGAGTAGGGCGGCAGGCCCAGTGCCGGGTCGCCCTGATAGAGCAGATCAGCCGAGAGCAGCTGATTGAACGGCACCTCGTCCCGCACCATGCCGATCACCGTGACGCTATAATCGTTGAGCGGCACGAACAGGCTCTGCTCTTCGTTGGTCCAGGGGGCAGCGAAGTTCTTCAGGGGCACATCGTAGAAGGCCGAATGCTCCATCGCCAGATAGGCGGCTGCCAGCGGATCGTTATTGGCGCTGATCTGCGTCTCCATCTGCGCCAGCACCGATGCCTGCGGCGGCACGCCAGCAACAGATCAGCGATGGCTGGTCGCCAACCGCCTATCAAATCCAAAATTCTGTTCATCTCTATTTATCGCGCAATTGTCGTCGTTTATTTTGGCTCCCTGCCGACACAAAAAATGCCAGACTGAACGACATCAATAATTAAAAAACCGGCACGAAGTCTCCCTTTTTGAACCGACATGAACGCGCATTAATAATTACCAACCAAGTCACAGGCAATTAAAGAACGCCTCATCACCCGAGTGCAATGCAATTAACAAAAAAACCTGCATTCTGCTACAGACCACCCAATTAACAGATAGCTTCATCACACTCTGAATCCAGCAAGAATGTTCACTTAAGATATTGTCCATGCTGACATTATTTTATCTTTTATTTAGTCAGCAAGCCGCCATTTATAATGCTGACGTTTTACTCAAGCCAGCCCTAAATACGGCTTGATATAAATCATGCGTGCAAGCAGAGGATGCTTCTGTGACGAGCATTTAACTTCCACCCTGGCCGCTGTGATTATGTTTGCAGTTTTTTCCACGCCCCCCATTCATAATTAGCTCAGCTTTTTACAGATTAATTAATCTGCGTTTCCGGCCATTAAATTGAGAAATAAATCCCAAGCAGTTCAGCTCCAACCCTGAACACCATTAGGAATTAGCCGGCCTGCAGGCAAGCAGTTCAATTTTCAACCTATTCATTACATAAAGACGGGGACCAACAGCGGATGTATTATTTCGCCTGCCTGAATCGCAGCCTTGCCGGCCTGCTGGCACTGATGCTACTCGCCGGCTGTGGCGGGGAGGGCCAGGCTCCCGATCCGGTGGTGATCGATTACCCGCTCGCCTATATCAAACGACCTGCCGAGGCTATCGAGCAGGAGGATGTGCGCCGACTCATCACCTTCAGCGCTGGCGCCGATCTCTATCTGCGCGAGCGCGCCTCACCCAGCGCAGCGAAGATCAACCTCACCCACAACATCACTGGCGGGCTGGGCGACGTGCGCGATCTGCAGCCCTCCTACGATGGCGAACGGCTGCTGTTCTCTTTGCGCCTGCCACAGATCGAAGGCGCGGAGGAGGCCGACCAGCCAAGCTGGAACATCTGGGAGTACAGTCGCGCCGACCACAGCCTGCGGCGCATCATCCCCTCCGACACCCTGGCCGAAGCGGGTCACGACATCGCCCCCACTACCTGCCGGACGGGCGGATCCTGTTTAGTTCCAGCCGCCAGAAGAGCGCCAAGGCGCTGCTACTTGACGAGGGCAAGCCGCAATACCCGGCACTCAACGAGGCACGCCAGGAGCCCATCTTCGTGCTGCATCTGATGAACGCCGACGGCAGCAACATCCAGCAGATCTCCTTCAACCAGAGTCACGATCTCGACCCCACGGTACTGAGCGACGGCCGAGTCGTGTTCAGCCGCTGGCAGCGCAGCAGCGGCGATGCGATCAGTCTCTATCAGATGAACCCGGACGGCACTGAGCTGCAGCTGCTCTACGGCGCCAACAGCCACGCCACCGGCACGAACGGCGCAGCGGTGCAGTTCCTGCGCCCCCGCGAGCTGCCTGACGGTGGTCTGCTGACACTGCTGAAGCCGTTCAATGGACTGAATGGCGGCGGCGACCTGGTGCGCATCGACATCGACAACTTCGTCGAGCACGACCGCCCCCTTATAGGCGGCAAGGCCGCGCCGGGCACTGCCCAGCCGCCTGCTACCATCAACCTAGTACGCACCGACAACGCCCCCTCGCCAGGCGGACGCTACCGCGACGCCTTCCCGCTCTGGGACGGCACCGAGCGGCTGTTGTTGAGCTGGAACCAATGCCGACTACGCATCGGCGAGCACACCCTGCCCTGCACAGAGGAGAATCTGGCCGATCCTCAGGCAGAGGAGGCCCCTCCGCTCTACGGCCTCTACGTCTACGACCCGGCCGAGGCAACTCAACAACCACTACTCACCCCACAGGAGGGGGTGATCTATGAAGAGGTGGTGGCGCTACAGGTGCGCACCCCGCCGACGGTCATCTTCGACAAAGCTGCCGGGGTCGGGCTGGACGGCGAGATGGTCGATGCCGGGGTCGGCCTGTTGCAGATCCGCAGCGTCTACGATCTGGACGGCCAGGACAGTGCCGAACCCGACCTCACAACCCTGGCCGATCCGACCCAGACCAGACCGGACCAGCGCCCACTGCGCTTCCTGCGCCTCTACAAGCCGGTGGCCCTACCCGAGCGCAATCTGCTGGTGATCCCCAACAGCGCCTTCGGCCGCAACCGCGGGCTGGGGATGCGTGAGATCCTCGGCTACGCCCCCATCGAACCCGACGGCTCGGTGAGTATCCGGGTACCTGCTGACACCCCCTTCAGCTTCAGCCTGCTTGACCGGGCAGGGCGGCGTGTCGGCCCACGCCACGACCACTGGCCGCAGCTGCGCCCCGGCGAGAGCCTGGAGTGCCACGGCTGTCACGATCCGGCCAGCCCTGTGCCCCATGCTCGCCAGGATGCCCTGCCAGCAGCGCTCAACTCCGGCGCACTAGGCGATGGCCTGCCGTTCCCCAACAGCGACCCGGCGATCTGGGCCAATCAGGGCGAGACCATGGCCCAGGCACGGGGCCGGATCAGCTGCCAGAGCGACTGCGCCGCCATCACCCCCAGCGTCGATCTGCAGTTCGAGGACCACTGGGCCGACCCCGCAGTGCAGCCAAAAGCGCCGTCCTTCAGCTACCGCTACACTGATCTAACCAGCCCGGCCCCGGCCAGCGAGGCCTGCCAGCAGCGCTGGTCTCGCCTCTGCCGCAGCGTGATCCACTATGAGACGCATATCCATCCGCTCTGGAGCCTGCCCCGCCAGCGGCTCGACGCTCAGGGACAGCTCATCGAAGACCAGACCTGCAGCCGCTGCCACGCCACCACCGACGACAACAGTGCACTGCAACTGCCCGCCGCCCAGCTTGACCTGAGCGACGGCCCCTCGGATGCCGAGCCGGATCACTTCAAGGCCTACCGGGAGCTGCTGTTCCCCGACAATGCCCAGGAGATCCGCGACGGGCTGCTGCAGGACCAGCAGCTAGCGGCCACCGACGAGCTCGGCAACCCTCTGTTCGAGACCGATGGTGAGGGCAACCCGATCCTCGACGAGGCGGGTCAGCCGATCCCGCTACTGGTGCCGGTAGCCGCCCCCGGCCCTTCGATGCGCGCCGGCTCCGCCCTGGGCAGCTATTTTTTCGACAGGTTCGCCGCCAGCGGCTCCCACGCCGATTATCTGAGCCCGGCCGAGCTACGACTGCTGTCGGAGTGGCTCGACATCGGCGCCCAGTACTGGAACAACCCGTTCGACATCCCGCGCGATGAGTGAGTCGATGCCCTCTCCCCGCTGCAATCGCTCACTACTCTGGCTACTGCTGTGGCTGCTCAGCCTGCCAACAGCGTCCGAGGAACAGTATCGCCAAGTAGAGATCAGTGCGCCGTTTATCGAACTGCAGAGCGGCCCGGGGCGCGCCTTCCCCGCTTTCCATGCTGTGGCGCGGGGCGAACGGGTGGAGATCCTGATGCGCCGCACCGATTGGTTCAAGCTGCGCACCCACAAAGGAGTGGAGGGCTGGGTCCATCTGCAGCAGCTCAGTGGCAACCTGGACAGCCTGGGTGAGCCACTGCACCTGGATACACCGCGTCTAGCTGACTTCCGTCAGCGCCGCTGGGAGGCTGGACTGCTCGGTGGTTATCTAGAGGGTGCGGCACTGCTCAGCGGCTATGGCGGCTTCGCCTTCTCACCGAACCTGTCGGCAGAACTATCGCTCTCCCACGCCCTCGGCAACTTCTCCAGTCAGCTGATGGCGGACATCAACCTGCTTGCCCAACCCTTCCCGGAGTGGCCAGTCTCGCCTTTCTTCACCATCGGCACCGGCCTGATCCACACCCGCCCACGCAGCACCTTGGTGCAGAGCGAGGATCGCACCGATCAGACCGCCAACGTCGGTCTGGGCGCGAAGCTCTATCTAGGACGCCGCTTCATGCTGCGCGGCGAATACAAACACCGGCTGATATTCACCAGCCGTGACGACAACGAGGAGTACTCGGAATGGAAATTAGGCATCGCTTTCTTCTTCTGATCGCCGGGCTGCTCTGCTGGCAACCTGTGAGCCTGCTGGGCGCGGAGCCGATAATCGAGCCCGATCTGCCGCGCCGCGAAATCGTCGAGCCGGCCATCGACACCGAGGACTTCGAGATCGGCCTGTTCGCCGGCGCCCTCAGCATCGAGGACTTCGGCACCAACCCAGTCTATGGAGTACGCCTCAACTACCACCTCACTGAGGACTTCTTCCTCGAGGCAGGCCTCACCAGCTCACGGGCTAGCAAAACCAGCTATGAACTGCTCAGCGGCGGCGCCCAACTGCTCACCGACAGCGAGCGCAACTTCACCTACTACAACCTCTCAGTGGGCTACAACCTGCTGCCTGGGGAGGTCTTCATCGGTCGTGACCGGGCCTTCAACAGCCAGCTCTATCTGATCGGCGGGGCCGGCAGCAGCACCTTCGCCGGCGACGACCACTTCAGCATCAACCTCGGCCTCGGCTACCGGCTGCTGCTCAGCGACAGCTTCGCACTGCATCTTGACCTGCGTGACCAGCTGTTCAGCAGCGATCTGTTGGGGGAGGAGAAGACCACCCACAACATCGAAATGAGCGGCGGGCTGAGCATCTTCTTTTAGAGAGTTATCACCATGAAACAACCCAACAGAATCTCCCATCAGCTGATACTGCTGGCCCTGCTGCTGTTTATCAGCCCGGTGCGGGCGACTCAACCGGCCCCCGACTTCACCCTGAAGAGCCTCAGCGGCGAGAACCTGCGCCTCAGCGAGCTGCGCGGCGAGGTGGTGATGATCAACTTCTGGGCCAGCTGGTGCGACCCTTGCCGGCAGGAGATGCCACTGCTGGAGGCGCTCTATCAGCGCTACCGGCCCCTCGGCTTCACCCTGCTCGGGGTCAATGTCGAACAGGAGAGCGCCAAGGCACGCAAGCTGGCGAAGGAGCTGGGAGTGAGCTTTCCGATCCTGTTCGACAGTGACAACCAGGTCAGCAAAAACTATGGGGTGGCGGCGATGCCCACCACCCTGCTAATCGATCGGGACGGCAATCAGCGCTTCATTCACCAAGGCTATCAGCCCGGTTACGAAGAGGCCTATCAGGAGCAGATCCGGCTGCTGGTGGGGGAGTAGGCGATGCGAACGATGATTCTGTCGACCCTGGCACTAGCGCTGCTGGCTGGCTGCACGGTGGAACCCTGGGTCAAACCCTACGAACGGGCCAGGCTGGCCGACCCGATTATGCAGTTCAGCCGCAACCCGGTGGCCGACAATTATATGCAGCATGTCTATCAGGCGCGCGAGGCGGCACGCGGGGCCGAGGGCGGCCAGGGAGGTGGTTGTGGCTGTAATTGAGCGAATTCTGTTTGGCGCCACCCTGACGATGAGCCTGCCGCTGCTGGCGGCACAGCTGCCGGAGGAGCGAGCGGATGCTATGTACCACCGCTACGACGGTGGCGGAGTGACGGTCAGCGGGCCATCGATCCTGGCGCGCAAGCAATTTGGCGAGAGCGTTTCCGTCTCCGCCAACTACTATGTGGACGCCATCTCCAGCGCCTCCATCGATGTGGTGACCAGCGCCAGCCCCTACAGCGAGGAGCGCACCGAGACCAGCGCATCGATCGACTATCTGCACGGCAACTCGCTGATGAACCTCGGCTATACCAACAGCGAGGAGAGCGACTACAGCGCCGACACCTTCCACTTCAGCATCAGTCAGGAGATGTTCGGCGATCTCACCAACGTCACCCTCGGTTACAGCCGCGGCAACGACCAGGTACGGCGCAACGGCGACCCCGGCTTCAGCGAGGACATCACCCGCAACAGCTTCACCCTGGGGCTGAGTCAGGTGGTCTCGGCCAACACCCTGTTCGCCCTCACCTGGGAGACCATCGCCGACCAGGGCTATCTCAACAACCCCTACCGTTCGGTACGCTACCTCGACCCGGCCAACCCGCAGGGCTACAGCTACGAGCCCGAGATCTATCCCAACACCCGCACCAGCAACGCACTGGCAGCACGACTGCGCTACCATCTGTCCTACCGGGCGGCACTCTCCGGGGAGTACCGCTTCTTTACCGACACCTGGGGCATCAACGCCCACAACGCCGAGCTGGGCTATACCCAGCCAATCCAGGACCGTTGGACCTTCGACCTCAGCTATCGCTACTACACTCAGAGCGCGGCGGATTTCTACAGCGACCTATTTCCGCTCGCCCAAGCGCAGAACTACATGGCACGGGACAAGGAGCTGAGCAGCTTCAGCAGCCACTCGGTGGGACTGGGAGTGAGTTACAAACTGCTTCGCGACGACTGGAAGCTGGTCGACAGCGCCACTCTCAACCTCTCCTACAATTTCCTCTTCTTCGACTATCAAGACTTCCGTGACCTCAGCCAACCGGGGCCGGTGGGCGAAGAGCCGCTCTACGACTTCTCCGCCAATGTGCTGCGGCTCTACCTCTCGATCTGGTATTGAGATGACAAATCAGCACAGGAACGCTGCCGGCTGCGCTTTCTAACACAATCCCGGGAAGGAGCTCACTCCTCCCCGAATCCCATCAGAAACTCGATGCGCTGGGTCATGCGGGCGATCTGTGGCCAGTCGTGGGAGACGATATCCTGGGAGTGGGCCAGATTGTTGCGCAACGACTCCAGATCTCTGAGGGCCTTTTTTGCCACCCGCCTCGAATCGAAGCCCATCCAGGCCAGCTGCACCTCATCCTTGATCAGGATCTGTGCCTTGTCCGAGAACTGCAGGCAGTCGATCAGACGAGAGATCTGGCCGCGCCGCTGCCGCTCCTGCTGCATCTGTCTGGCCTTGTCGAGACGGCCATCATTGAGCTGTGACTGCCACGACTCATCCGGGTAGCTCTCCTCGATGCGCTTCACCAGGTTGATCTCAATGATAGTGATCATGCCGAACAGCCACATGCGCACGATCGGTTTCTGGATATGCTCACGGATGATGATGCCCGAGGTACCGCCGATGATATTTACGAAACAGGAGGCGTGGCGGGTCAGCACATAGATCACGTCCGAGAGTGGCGCATCACCCCGCATCAGCTGTCCCCGCGAAAAACTGCGGCGGTAGTCACCGCAGTAACCACGCTGCAGGTCATCCCGCAGGATATACCCCTCTACCACCCCATCTTCGCGCAGGCCAGCGACCGACCATCCCTTCGAAAGCATGATCTCGTGGGCCTTGATCGCCGAGGTATCGCTGTCGAAAGAACCGAGCGGCTCGGCAATGTCACTGGCGCTGAAAGACTCGGTGAAGAGGCGAAGCGCCCGCCACTGGTCAAAACTAGCATTCTGAGTATGACGCGCAAACATCTCAGACTCATGGCGAGACTCCTCCTTCTCGGCGCCAAGCTGTTCCCGGCAACGGTTCCATGCCTTGTGGGCGCGTTTCAACAGGGTCTCATTACCCTCCTGCAGAACTCGCAGCAGCGCCTCCATCTCAGCCAGATAGACCCGTGCAAAACGCGGGTCATGCCGACAGATATCGCGGCAGTTGTCGATCAGGTCGGCCAGCTTGACTGTCTTCGCCGACGCCGAGGCACGCGCGATATGCTCCCGATCTAGAGCCTTGCGCAACGCCCGGTTGCCGTCACCGGGGCGGCTCACATCGGTCAGCTCATCCACCAGTTGCGCCACCCCGGCACCAAACTCACGTTCGATATCGCGATGCGTGGCGGGTGTATCCTCCACCGTATCGTGCAACCAGGCGGCCGCGATCATCTGCGGATCATCGCTGACCTCTTCCACCAATTCAGCAACCCGTTTCAGGTGCTCATCGTAGGGCTGGTTGGAATATTTGCGGCGTTGATCGATGCGCGCATGGGCCTGAGTGGCATAGGCTCTGGCCTTTTCGACAAAGTCATTCATTAGGGAGCCTCTGATCAAGTCATGAACTCGTATCTTGTGCCCAGAATATCCAGCTTCTGCGTGGCAAATCTCGGCAACGGCTCCATGCGTTGCCCTACCTCCTGCATCCATGCAGTCGTTCGCAAGAGCCAGTTATCCCCGACAGAGATGTAGGGGAGGAGCGTGAGCAGGGAGCGGTAGCTTTACGGGCGATTTGCGCCTTGAATCTGAATATTCTGAATCACAATCCACTTCATCCAGACGTAATCAGAGGCTCCTTAGTCAAACATAACCGGGCACTTCCACATAGCTGGCGATCACCCTATCCAGCAGCTCCGGCTCCACCGGTTTGTTGAGAAAATCATCCATGCCCACCTCGCTGCATTGCTGCATTGCTGCAGCACATCTTCCGGAGCATTGGCGGTCAGCGCCAGAATCGGCAGATGCTCGGTCTCTGGCTCCAGCTGCCGATAACGACGCGTCAATTCAAAACCGTCCATGCGCGGCATGCGCAGATCGACAAACGCCAGATGAAACTGCTCAGCCTGCAACAGCTCAAGCGCCTCCTGGCCGTCCCGAGCGATACAGACCCTGTGTCCTTTTTGCTGCAACAGGGTAAAGAGCACCTTGGCAGCGATGGCATTGTCCTCCGCCAGCAGGATCCGGATGCCACTCTCAGCCGCCCTCGCTCCAGCGAACGGCAGTGCCGCTGCCTGCTGCTGACGATCGGCATTGCCCCGCAACAACTCAAGCGCCACTTTGGCTAACTGGCCGGAGAGAAACGGCTTGAGCATGCTCTGTGAGATGCGCGGCGGCAACTCGAGCAGGCGTCCACGATAGCCGACGTGGACGATCGGCACACTATCACCGCAGAGTCGGTCGATCGCTTCGATGCTGCCCGGCAGGTCGATGCCTTCCAGCGAATCCGCCAACAGGATCAGGTCCCAATCCTGCTCTGCAAGCTCGCTGATCTCAGCCACGCTTGCCACCCCCCGCCCCCGCATCCCCAGCTCCTGTACCGCTGCCAGGTGGGCCTGCCGCGCGGCTGGTTGGCCTCAATCAGCAGCAGCTTGCGCCCTGCCAGCAGCGGTGATGCCACCCCCATGCGGCCGCTCTGCGGAGGCAGCAGCGGCAACCTGACGGAGAAGCAGCTGCCTTGGCCCGGCTCACTGCTGACATCGATATGCCCCCCCATCAGACGACTCAGATCCCTGACGATGGTGGTTCCAAGACCGGTGCCACCAAACCGGCGGCTACTGGAGGGGTCAGCCTGCCAGAACATCCCGAATACCTGCTGCAGCTGCTGCTGATCCATGCCGATACCGCTGTCCTGCACCTCAATCAGTATATGAGGCTGCGCCACCCGTTCATCCCCCAGCCTGCGTCGCAGCCGCAAGATCACCTCACCGCGATCAGTAAATTTGATCGCGTTGCCGAGCAGATTGAAGAGGATCTGTGACAGTCGCAGCCCATCCCCCTGCAGCTCCCGTGGAATCGCTGGATCGACCTCGCAGACCAGCTCGATCTGTTTCTCCTGGGCCACCACCGAAATGGTTGAGAGCACGTCTCCCACCAACTCGCGTAGATCGATGGGCGCCGCCTCCAGCTCCAGCTTGTTGGCGTCGATCTTGGAAAAATCGAGGATATCGCCAATCAACGCCCGCAGCAGCTGCGCCGAGGCATTAATCGAATGCAGATACTCCTTCTGCTCACTGTTCAGCGGAGTCGACTCCATCAGCCGCGCCATACCAATCACACCGATCAGTGGTGTACGCAGTTCGTGGGTCATGGCAGCCAGGAAATTGCCCCGCGCCCGGTTAGCCTGTTCCGCCTCTTGTCGCGCCTGATGCAGCTTGCGCAGCAGCGAATACTGGTAGAGCGGCAGCAGCACCAACAGCAGCAGAAAGAAGAAGGCCTCAAAGGTGTACTGTCGCCACTCGCCCAATGCAATCAGCACCACCACATAGGCCAGAGTGCTGAGCAACGAGGCGGCCTTCAGCAGCGCTTTGCCGTAGCGAGTACCGTAGGAGACAAAGATCCAGATATAGAGCAGATAGAAGGGGCTGATCGCCTCTTGGGTGAGAAAGATCGCTAGACTGGCCGCGCTGATGTCGGTCAGCAGGGCCAGGTAACGGCGACGATGCGACACCGGATGGTAGTAGACACTGACCAGCAGCAGCAAAAAGACAAACAGAAAACTGCCGAACAGCACCCCATACTGCAGCAGATCCACCTCATAATAACCGGTGGTAGCACCAAGTCCGATATAGCCGGCGCTGAATATCCAGATAATCAGGCGCACCCAGGCGGATTGATACTCCGAGTGCTTGAATAACTCTTTGGCAAATACGGCTGGCGACATCGACTCAAGATCCCTGTTGTTTTGCAGCTGGTCGTCGAGGCCCAACGAAAACTAGCATATATTGGCCTGACTGTCCGGACTCCCTGAAGTCTACATCAGGACCACTTCATCTATCCCAATAACTCATTGTATTATCGCCAAGAGCACAAAGGGCACGAAGGTGATAACAGATTGTTTCTAATGTGGATTTCTTAATCTCTTTTCTTCGCACCCTTTGTGTTCCTTGCGGTTAAAATTGGCCTGAATTCAATTGCATTCGTAATTGACTAACACAGCCTTGATGTCAGCATCTGGAAGCGGCCGCAATAGGAAGAAAAGAGACAGAATTTCGCTTCGGGCAGCTGTCGATTGCGAATTCTGCAACAATCACTATCATTCTGGTGCAATCGACACTGAACCGAGCCTCGCCTCCGATCCGCTAGATTCCGGACCGCCAGGCCCCACTTGGAGTCTCAGCGATGTATGTAAAAAAACCTTTCGAACACAGCCCACAAGACAACGCAGCGGCAGATGACAGACGCGCTATCAAACGCCGTCATCTGATCTACTATCTGCGGGTCTGGGACAGTGACAGCAACGCTCTGCTGGGCCATGTGGTTGATATCACCACTGAAGGGATGATGCTGGTGGGCGAGCATTCGATCCCCGACGGCCGCAGCTTCGATCTCGAGATCCGCCTGCCCGACAGGAGTGGCAGCGGCCAACTCAAGAGCATCCATTTCAAGGCCGTAACTCGCTGGAGCCACAATGACGTCAACCGCTCCTTCTACGACACCGGCTTCTACTTTGAGGAGCCGCCGGGGGAATCTATCGAGCGGGTGCGCGCACTGATCGCTGAATACGCCTTCCACGACTGATCTGCAACTGCTGGTGCAGCCTGAACTGAGCCTCGATGAGCGGGTCGAACTGACCCGCGTTATCTTCCGCATCCTCAAACGTTGGCAGATTCCAGAAGCGCTGATGGGACCTCTGCTTGGCCTCGGTGAGAAGCTGCAGCGACGCCAGCTCAACCGCTACCGACTTGGCAACCCGCTGCCACAGGAGGCGGAGATTCAACAGCGCCTGCTGTTGCTGATCCAGATCGATCAGGCGCTCTCCAGCCTGTTTCCACACAGCGCACTCTCAGCCAACCTCTGGGTCACCACCCCGCAACAGCGCTGCGGTAACATCACCCCGCTGGAAGAGATGATCGCCGGTGGCATGCCCGCGATCTGGACAGTGATGCTACGTCTGGACAACCGCCTCGACTGGTAACTCCGCCCCACATCCCTCGGGCTGAGCACGCTCGGCAAGTGCGGCTAGTTTAGAATGTGTTAATATTCTGCGGTTTTTTTGGGTGCGCCGCTCAACCACAGCCAGAGGATTGCCCACCCATGCCACTTGCCCCAGCCTTAAAAAAGAATCTGATCGCCGCCGTGGTCTTTTTGGTCGTTGGTCTGTTGCTAGCCAATCTGGTACCCACCATCGAGATCGCATGGGTCAGCGCGATCCTGCTGTTGACTATCTACCTGTTTGCCTTCGAGGTGGTGGGGGTCGACGTAGCGGCAATAACCGTGATGGTGCTGCTGGGATTGACCAGCCTGTTAGCGCCGCTGATGGGACTGCAGCAGGGGCTAGTGCCGACCACCGATCTGTTCAACGGCTTCTCTTCCAACACGGTAATCTCGATCATCGCGGTGATGATCATCGGCGCCGGCCTCGACAAGACTGGCATCATGAGCCAGGTCGCCGCCTTTATCCTGCGTATCGGCGGCTCAACCGAAGGACGCATCATTCCGCTGCTCTCCAGCACCGTCGGCTTCATCTCCTCGTTCATGCAGAACGTCGGCGCCGCCGCTCTGTTTCTGCCGGTGGTGAGCCGCATCTCCGCCCGCACCGGCCTGCCCCTGTCACGCCTGCTAATGCCAATGGGCTTCTGCGCGACCCTCGGCGGCACCATCACCATGGTCGGCTCCAGCCCGCTGATCCTGCTCAACGACCTGATCCATACCTCCAACCAACCGCTGCAGGCTAGCCAGCAGATGGAGACCTTCCCACTGTTTGCCGTCACTCCGATCGGCCTCGCCCTGGTCATCACCGGTATCGTTTACTTCATCCTGGCGGGTAAGTTTGTGCTGCCAGCCAACAAAGCCGAACACACTGAGGGCCACGACGCTGCCAGTTACTTCAGCGAGACCTACGGCCTGCAGGCCACCGAGGTGTATGAGATGGTAGTGCCGGCAGAAAGTCCACTGGTGGGGGTCAGTGTCGACGAGTTGGAGCAGCGCTGGAAGGTGCGCATCATCGCTGTAGAGAAAGGCGACGGCCTGCGTCTTGGCGCTGACGGCGTCGATCGCGGTCTCGGTATCGAGGCGGGCACTGTACTCGGCCTGCTTGGCGCGGAAGAATACTTCATAGTCTTTTCCGAGGAGAGCGGTATCAATCGGCGCAACGACCTGGAGACCTTCGCCGACTCCCTCGCCGCCGCCAAAGCGGGTATCGCCGAGGTGGTCATCCCGCCCAGCTCCAACCTGGTCGGCAAGACCGCCCGCGATGTCTGGATGCGCAAGACATTCGGCCTCAGCCTGCTGGCGATCCACCGCGGTGAGGAGATCATCTCCTGTCGCACCGGCGGCGTACGCCAGACCCCATTCCGTCCTGGCGACACCCTGGTGGTGCATACCGCCTGGGCCGATCTTGCTCATCTGGAGCAGGATCGCAACTTTGTGGTAGTAACCACCGAATACCCCCACGAGGAGCTGCGCCCGCACAAGGTACCGTTTGCCCTGACCTTCTTCTTCATCACCCTGGCGATGGTGCTGTTCACCGATCTGCGCCTCTCGGTGGCGCTGCTGACCGGCGCTGTGGGGATGATCCTGACCCAGGTGTTGAGTATCGACGAGGCCTATGAGGCGGTGAGCTGGAAGACCGTATTCCTGCTCACCTCGCTGATCCCGCTGGGGATGGCGGTGGAAAGCAGCGGCACTGCCGCCTGGATCGCAGACCAGACCCTGGCAGTACTGGGCGATATGCCGACCTGGGTGATCCAGGCCGCGATCGCGGTGCTCGCCACCTTCTTTACCCTGGTGATGTCCAACGTCGGCGCCACCGTGCTGCTGGTGCCACTGGCGGTCAACATCGCTATCGGCGCCGGTGCCAACCCCGCGGTATTTGCCTTGACCGTGGCGATCGCTACCTCAAACTCCTTCCTCATCCCGACCCATCAGGTCAACGCCTTGATTATGGGTCCGGGTGGCTACCGGGTGCCCGATTTCATGAAGGCCGGCGGCATCATGACGGTGCTGTTTCTGGTAGTCTCGCTGGTGATGCTGAACCTGGTGTTCTGAACCGACCGCCCCTCCATCCGGAGGGGCGATCTCACCACAGACCGCGGATGGCGGCGATGCCCTGAGCGCCATGCTCACGGGCAGTGGAGAGCTGTTCCATCCCCATGCCACCAAGGGCGTAGACCGGGATATTCACCTGCTCCAGCAGGGTCCGGAACTGCGCCCAGCCGAGCGGCCTCGCCTCGGGATGAGTGGCAGTGGGCAGCACCGGCGAGAGCAGCGCATAGTCGAGGCCCAGTCGCTCAGCCTGCTTCAGCTCCTGCAGATCGTGACAGGAGGCGCCCAGCAGTCCAGCCGCTTGCGGCCGCGCTGTCAATTCAAACAGCTGATGACGGTTCAGGTGGACACCATCGGCAACGCCGAACCAATCGAGGCTGCGCTGCGGCCGGTTGATCAGCAGCCGCGCACCATGTGCCTGGGATAGCGCCAACGCCTCCCCGAGAAGGCTCCGGTATGCCACATCCGACAAGCCATGGGCGCGCAGTTGGAGCAGGCGACAACCTCGTTTCAGAGCACTCTCAAGACGCGCACAAAACGCCTCCGGGTTAGCGGGATTCTCGCCGGTAATCAGATAACGCGAGGGGAGCTGCAGTGCGCTGATGATGGGGCGGTCGGCGGCGGGAAATAGCGCCGGCTCCATCGCCTCGGGCAGCACCCAGTTGAGAGGCTGCCCCTCCATGCCCCGCGGCTCCCCTTGATAGCTGAAGACCCGATAGACATCGAGCAGCACTGAGCACTCTGCATAGTTGTGAGTAACGCGGATCAGCGGTTCGAAGCGGCTGATCCGGATGCCCAGCTCCTCATACAGCTCGCGCCGCAGGGCCGCCTCCACCGACTCGCCGGGTTCCAGCTTGCCGCCGGGGAACTCCCACAGACCGCCCTGATGCAGATGCTCGTGGCGTTTGCTGATCAGGACGCGGCCATCACTATCGATAATCGCGGCTGCGGCAACGTGGATTAAGGTCAATTTTGCATGCTTAATTTTGAATTATGAATTCAACACTCACAATTCATAATCCCGTCAGGTACGGTATTCGGCGTTGATTTTGACATAGTCGTAGGAGAGGTCGCAGGTGAGTACGCGGCTCTCCACCGCGCCTCGGCCCAGGCGCACCGCGATGGTGATCTCCTGCTGGTCCATGACTCGTTGTCCCGCCTCTTCCGTGTAGTCGCTGGCACGCTCGCCATCACGGACGATGCAGACGTCATCAAGCCAGATCTCGATCCGTTCGATATCCAGATCCTGCAGACCGGCACGGCCCACCGCAGCCAGAATGCGCCCCCAGTTGGGGTCACTGGCGAACAGCGCGGTCTTCACCAACGGCGAGTGGGCGATAGTGTAGGCGACCTGCCGTGCCTCCGCCTCGTCTGCCGCGTCGCTGACTAGGATCTCGACCAGCTTGGTGGCGCCCTCGGCGTCCCGCACCAGCTCCCTGGCAAGTTCCATGCAGACCTCGCTCACTACCTCGCACAGACTGTTGAACGCTGGGGAGTCGGCATCGGTTACCCCTGCGTGAGGCGAGACGCCACTGGCCAGCAGCATGCAGGCATCGTTGGTGGAGGTGTCGCCATCTACACTGATGCTGTTGAAGGAGGGGTGCACGGCCGGCTCGAGGCACTGCTGCAGCAGAGCCGGCTGCACCGCCAGATCGGTCGCCAGATAGGCGAGCATGGTGGCCATATCAGGGCGGATCATACCGGCCCCCTTGGCGATGCCGGTGACAGTGATGGTCTCACCGTCGAGCTGGAACTGACGACTGATCAGCTTGGGACGGGTGTCGGTGGTCATGATCGCCCGCGAGGCCCGCTGCCAACCATTCTCATCCAGATCGGCCAGGGCCTTGGGGATCGCTGCTTCGAAACAGGCCATCGGCAGGTTTTCACCGATCACGCCAGTGGAGAACGGCAGCGTCTGGCTCGCCTCACAGCCGGTCGCCTGCGCCACCAGCGCACAGCTACGCAGGGCATCGGTCATGCCTTGCACACCGGTCCCGGCATTAGCGTTCCCGGAGTTGACCAGCAGATAGCGCGGTGCGCCCGCCTGCAGATGGCGTTTGGCTAGCTGCACCGGGGCGGCGCAGAAGGCGTTGCGGGTGAAGACCCCGGCACAGCTGCCGCCTTCTGCCAGTTCGATCAGCAGCAGGTCATCCCGCTCCGCATATTTAATGCCGGCGGCGGCGACACCGAGACGCACGCCGGGTACTGGAAAAGCCGCCTGGCCGTTCAACTGATCTGACCGTGACAGTGCTTGTATTTTTTACCCGAACCACAGGGACAGGGTTCGTTGCGCCCCACCTTGCGGCCTTCACGCACGAACGGCTGGTGCTCTTCGGCCGCCGCCTCCGAATCTTTGGCGGGGGCCGCCTCCGCTTCGTCGGGGAGCCCATGAAACTCTTCGTGCTTGAATTCAAACTCGTCAGTCTGCTGCTCCTGCAGCATCATCTCTTCCGGCATCTGCACCTGCATCTTCGACAGGATGCCGATCACCTCGCGATTGATCTCATCCAGCATGCGGGAGAACATCTCGAATGCCTCACGCTTGTACTCTTGCTTGGGATTTTTCTGCGCATAGCCGCGCAGATGGATGCCTTGGCGCAGGTAGTCCATCGACGCCAAGTGCTCTTTCCAAAAAGAGTCGAGGGTCTGCAGCATGATGCCCTTTTCGAAGTTACGCATGTTGGCCTCACCCACCAGTTGCTCTTTCTCCTGGTAGGCCTGTTCAAGGGTCTCGAGGATGCGCTGGTGCAAGGTCTCCTCATGCAGGTCATGATCCTCATCGAGCCAGGCTTGGATCGGCCATTCGCCGCCAAACTCTTCCGCCAACGCCTCGCTCAGACCCGGCACATCCCACTGCTCCTCAATGCTCTCGGGAGGCACATAAGCGTGGAAGATATCGTCAACCACGCTGGCACGCAGGGCATTGATGTTATCCGAGACGTCGTCAGTCTCCATCAGTTCGGCGCGCCACTTGTAGACCACCTTGCGCTGGTCGTTGGCCACATCGTCATACTCGAGCAGCTGTTTGCGGATGTCGAAATTGCGCCCTTCCACCTTACGCTGAGCGTTTTCGATCGCCTTGGAGACCCAGGGGTGTTCGATCGCCTCGCCCTTCTCCATGCCCAATTTCTTCATCATGCTGCCGACCTTGTCGGAGGCGAAGATGCGCATCAGGCTGTCGTCCAGGGAGAGGTAGAAACGGCTCGAGCCGGCATCACCCTGGCGACCTGAACGGCCACGCAGCTGGTTGTCGATGCGCCGCGACTCGTGACGCTCAGTACCGACCACATGCAGGCCGCCAGCCTCCAGCACCTGCTGGTGGCGCTGTCGCCAGGCCTCGGTATATTTCTCCACTTCCGCGGGGTTCGCCGGATTCCCCAGTTCAGTCAGTTCCACCTCCAGGTTGCCGCCGAGCACAATGTCAGTACCGCGACCAGCCATATTGGTAGCGATGGTAACTGCACCGGGACGCCCCGCTTGGGCGACGATAGCCGCCTCCTGCTCATGGTGTTTGGCATTGAGCACCTTATGCTCCACCCCCGCCTCGTTCAGCAGCGCGGAGACCAGCTCCGAGGTTTCAATGGAGGCGGTACCGACCAGCACCGGCTGACCGCGTTGAACACAATCCTGCACGTCTTCCAAGATTGCCTGATACTTCTCCTCCTGGGTGAGATAGACCAGATCCCCCATGTCGTTGCGAGCCATCGGCTCGTTGGTGGGGATCACCACCACTTCCAGGCCATAGATCTGCTGAAACTCGAAGGCCTCAGTGTCGGCGGTGCCGGTCATGCCTGCGAGCTTCTCGTAGAGGCGGAAATAGTTCTGGAAGGTGATCGAGGCGAGGGTCTGGTTTTCGTTCTGGATCTCCACACCTTCCTTTGCCTCTACCGCCTGGTGCAGGCCGTCGGACCAGCGCCTGCCCTCCATGGTGCGACCGGTGAACTCATCGACGATCACCACCTGGCCATTCTTGACAATGTATTCAACGTTGCGCTGGAACAGCACATGCGCCCGCAGCGCCGCCATCACATGGTGCATCAGGATGATGTTGTTGGAGTCGTAAAGGCTCGCCCCCTCCTCCAGCAGGCCGGCCTCAGTCAGCATCTCCTCAACATGCTGATGGCCCTCCTCGCTGAGGAAGGTCTGGCGCGCCTTCTCATCTACCGAGTAGTCGCCGGGACCGAAGTCGGGCTGGCCCTCCTCGTCGGTAATCGGCTCCTGCCGGACCAAGCGAGGGATGATCTCATTGATCGACTTGTAGAGTTCCGAGGTATCGTCGGTAGGACCAGAAATGATCAGCGGGGTACGCGCCTCGTCGATCAGAATCGAGTCGACCTCGTCGACAATCGCAAAGTAGGGCTTGCGCTGCACCCGCTGATCGGCAGAGAAGGCCATATTATCGCGCAGATAGTCGAAGCCATATTCATTGTTGGTGCCGTAGGTGACGTCAGCGGCGTAGGCCTCGCGACGCGTCACCGGGCGCAGATGCAGATAGCCGCCAGCTGAGCCGTCATAATCGGGATCGAACAGGAAGGAGGCACTGTCGGGTCCCATCCCGCCAGAGGAGTTAATGACGCCGACGCTCAGCCCCATGAAGTGGTAGAGCTTGCCCATCCAACTGGCATCGCGGCGCGCCAGGTAGTCGTTCACGGTGACCACGTGCACACCCTTGCCAGGCAGCGCGTTGAGATAGACCGCTAGGGTCGCCACCAGGGTCTTGCCCTCGCCGGTGCGCATCTCGGCGATCTTGCCCTGGTGCAACACCATGCCGCCGATCATCTGCACGTCGAAGTGGCGCATCTGCATCGCGCGGCGCCCGCCCTCACGCACTGCGGCAAAGGTCTCTAGCAGCAGCGCGTCAAGGCTCTCACCCGCCTCCAAACGCTGGCGGAACTCGGCCGTCTTACCCCTCAGCTGATCGTCGGAGAGAACCTCGAACTCCGGCTCTTTTGCACTGATCTGAGCGACCGATTTGGACATGCGTTTAATCAGGCGATCGTTGCGACTGCCGAAGATCTTCTTGAAGATTTTACTGACCATCTGTTAAGGGACCCGTTAGAAAAACGAAATCAGACGATCATACCCTAACAGCAGGGTTTGCTGAAGGCGGAGGCATGCGGGAAGAGCAATAAGAGTGTTATATCCTAGACGCGGATCAGGCCTTGTCCTGCTCCCGCTTCTTACGAATATAGCGGGTTGGATCCACCACCTTGCCATGGCGCAAAACCTCAAAGTGAACATGTGGTCCGGTCGAGCGGCCACTGGATCCCATCTTGCCGATGGCTTGGCCCTGCTTCACACGGTCACCCACGGCCACCAGGATCTCCTCATTGTGGCCATAGCGAGTGACATAACCTTTGCCGTGGTTGATCTCAACCAACAAGCCATAGCCATGATGTTGTTCTGCTTTGGTCACTACGCCAGCAGCGACCGCAATCACATTTGAACCCTTTTTGCCGGCGAAATCCATTCCCTTGTGCATGGCCCGCTTGCCGGTAAAGGGGTCGTTGCGCATCCCATAGTAGGAGGAGATCCAGCCCTTGCTGATCGGACGTCCGGTCGGATGCAGCGCCTGCTCAAGATTCGAGTTCAGGATCAGGTCCTCGAGCAGCACCAACTGCTGCTGACGACTTTCGATCTTTGATTCGAGCTGTGCCAGCTCCTGCAACAGCCCGGGGATTGCCTGCTGGGCAGTCTCATTTTCACCGCCCTGGGGGCCGCCCATCGCCGGTTTGGCGGTAAAATCAAACTCACCGCGGTCAAGCTTGCCGACCTCGACCAGCCGCTGCCCCAATGCATCCAGCCGCAACAGCTGCGCCTGCAGACGCCCCACCCGCAACGCCAGAGCATCCACCTGCTCACCGGTTTTGGCGCGGGCATCCTGAAGCATGCGCCGTTCGGCATCAAAGGTCGCTTTGAGGGAACGCACCAACTGATGCTCGGGAAACTCCGCGTCAGCCAGGCCCAGCTGATAGCCGACGGAGAGCATCGCCCCACCAAAAACGATCAGCGTTCCAAGCCCCACGACAAAACTGAACAGTCGGAATTTGCGCCCCAGAGGCGCCCCCAGTCCCCTTACAAAGACAATCTTCATAGCTCGATCTATCCCGCTTAGATGCAATTCAACCCATGTAGCGTCCAGCTGACCCGCAGATTGAGAATTTTACCACCTAAGTTATCCTGAAGTTATATGGTGGTTTTGATGGATTAATTCTCCTATGATCTTGGCATGCAACGCAAGATCAGAGTAGTAGAAGAAATTATCGGAACACGCAGCGCTTTTGCAACCCTGTCAAAGCAGCTCGAAATCCAGAAGTCGCTGCTCCGACGTGTATCCAGCTATCTGCCACCGCCCCTCGATCAGCACTGCCTCGGCGCCATCCCCGGGAAAGGCACTCTGACCCTCCTGACAGACTCTCCGGTCTGGAGCAGCCGTCTACGGTTTCTCACTGACGCACTTCTACGCAGACTCCGCAACGATGGAGTCGCGTTCGGGCGCATCATCGTGAAGGTGGTCAGCACTCAGAGTCCGGACGCTGTGGCACAGCACCCACCTCGCCGAGCCAGGCTTTCACACATGAGTGCGGAGTTACTTCGCGATACCGCGGAGCACACCAGCGATGAGAAGCTGAAGCAGGCGCTACTGCGCCTCAGCAGCCACGCAGACTAGCCTGACGGCGGCCAGATCGCACCGTCAGGAAACAGGAACCGGTTTCATGTAGGAGATCGGCGCATTGTCGGTCGCTTTGAAGGTCACTTCTTCCCAGGCATCACGCCGTTTCAGCAGCGTACGCAGCAGCTCATTGTTGAGCGCATGCCCCGACTTATAGCCGTTGAAGGCGCCAATCAGACTGTGACCAAGGAGATAGAGATCGCCGATCGCATCGAGAATCTTGTGTTTGACAAACTCATCCTCGTAGCGCAATCCATCCTCGTTGAGCACCCGATAATCATCGACCACAATCGCGTTATCCATGCTGCCGCCGAGAGCCAATTCTCGCTGGCGCAACATCTCAATGTCGCGAAGGAAGCCAAAAGTACGGGCCCTGCTGACCTCTTTTACGAACGAGGTCGAAGAGAAATCGAGGCTGGCATACTGAGTACGTTCATGGAATGCCGGATGATCAAAGTCAATGGCGAAGCTGACCTTGAAACCATCGAACGGCTCGAAGCTGGCGCGTTTATCGCCCTCTTCCACCACCACCCTGCGCTTGATCCGGATAAACCGCTTAGCCGCGTTCTGGTCTTCCACACCAGCTGACTGCAGCAGGAACACAAAAGGGCCTGCACTGCCGTCCATAATCGGGACCTCAGGAGCGCTGACATCCACATAGGCATTGTCAATACCAAGACCGGCAAAGGCTGAAAGCAGATGTTCCACGGTCGAGATTCGCACATCATTCTGCACCAGTGTGGTGGAGAGGCGGGTATCGCCAACATTCTCCGGGCAGGCGCGAATCTCCACCGCCGGATCGAGGTCAACCCGACGAAACACTATACCCGTATTAGGGGCCGCCGGCCGCAAGGTCAGATAGATCTTGTTACCGGTATGCAGGCCAACACCTGTAGCGCGGATGACGTTTTTGAGCGTACGTTGCCGAATCATTTCCTATCCGTCCCCCCAATTTAAAGCGGGGCCCCTGTGTATGAAGGCGGCAATACTAGCACATGTAAAAAAAACCGACAAAACCCTTTGCCGACAAAGCCTTCCTCCAATTCTATCGAAAAACAGCTGCCTGCAGCCAATTGCGCACTAGACAGCCCCTTTGCCTCCATAACCACCTCCGCTACCGATCAGGCCCGGCAGATCTCAGTCCGCCTGTTTGCGCAGAAAGGCCGGCACATCAAGGTAGGAGAAATCGTCCGGAGGGGTAGCAGGCTCCACTCCCCCTTTCGCCTGTGTTTTATGGCGCACGATCGCCGGCTTATCCAAGGCGGCATAGTCTCTCTCGTGATCACCGAGCCCCACATCCGCATCAACCAGGGTCACCGGCGGCGCTGCCTTCGGCTCCTGGCGTTTACTGGGAAGCTCTGCGATCTGTGCGATCTCACCCAGGCCAGTCGCCACCACAGTCACCCGCATTTCATCCTGCATCTCCGGGTCAATCACGGTACCGACCACAACCGTTGCATCATCATCCGCAAACTCACGCACGGTACTGCCCACCTCATCGAACTCACCGATGGCAAGATTTAGACCGGCGGTGATATTGACCAGAATGCCCTTCGCTCCCGAGAGGTTGATATCCTCCAGCAGCGGGCTGCGAATAGCACGCTCAGCCGCCTCACGGGCGCGGTTTTCACCGGTCGCCTCACCCGAGCCCATCATCGCCGA
Source organism: endosymbiont of Ridgeia piscesae (assembly GCF_001443665.1). Lineage (NCBI taxonomy): Bacteria > Pseudomonadati > Pseudomonadota > Gammaproteobacteria > endosymbiont of Ridgeia piscesae. The sequence continues at coordinate 93,949 of NZ_KQ557122.1, forward strand.
TCCCATCTCCGACATCACTGTCTTAACGTCGGCGAAGTCGACGTTGATCAGGCCGGGACGGGTGATCAGCTCGGCAATACCCTGCACCGCATTCAGCAACACATCGTTGGCTGCCTTGAAGGCATTCAGCAGACTCATGTCCTTGCCGAGCACCGCTAGCAGCTTTTCGTTGGGGATGGTGATCAACGAGTCGACGCACTTGGCCAACTCCTCAATTCCCGCCTCAGCCACCTTCATGCGACGACCGCCCTCAAAAGCGAAGGGCTTGGTGACCACCGCCACCGTCAGCACCCCCATCTCCTTGGCGATCTCCGCCACCACCGGCGCCGCCCCGGTACCAGTACCACCGCCCATCCCAGCGGTGATGAAGATCATATCGGCCCCCTCCAGTACCTCAACGATACGGTCCCGATCATCCTGTGCCGCCTGCCGGCCAATCTCGGGATTCGCTCCTGCACCCAGTCCTTTGGTGATATCTGAACCGAGCTGCAGCAGCGTACGCACCTCGCTGCTGCGCAGCGCCTGCGCATCGGTATTGGCGCAGATGAAATCCACGCCCTCGATCTCACCACTCACCATATGATTGACCGCGTTGCCGCCGCCGCCACCCACGCCGATAACCTTGATTACCGCGTTTGTACTATGTGTATCCAAGAGCTCAAACATTGCCTACCTCCTAGGTTCCTACCTCAGCCGCGCCCTTAATCTCTCATTCAGAAATTGTCTTGAAACCAATTTTTCATGCTCTGCCAGGCCCCCCGTAAGCCACCTGTGCCCATCGGTTCCGATGTGCCGCCATACTGATTGTGCCGACCAAACTGCAACAACCCCACACCGGTCGAATAGATCGGATTACGTACCACATCTGCCAACCCCGACACTGTCTGCGGGACTCCGAGCCGAACGGGCATATGGAAGACCTCCTCCGCCAGCTCGATCGCCCCCTCCATCTTTGCACTGCCTCCGGTCATCACCACGCCGCCGGCGATGACATCTTCATAGCCACTGCGCCGCAGCTCTGCCTGGACCAGCATCATCAACTCCTCGTACCGCGGCTCCACCACCTCGGCCAGGGTCTGCCGCGACAGCCTGCGCGGCGGCCTGTCACCGATCGACGGTACCTCTATAGTCTCGTCGCTAGTCGCGAGCTGGGTCAGCGCGCAGGCATATTTGATCTTGATATCTTCAGCATGCTGAGTCGGGGTACGCAGTGCCACCGCAATGTCGTTGGTAACCTGATCACCAGCAATCGGGATCACCGCAGTGTGGCGAATCGAACCACCGGTAAAGACCGCAATATCGGTCGTGCCGCCGCCAATATCGACCAGGCAGACGCCGAGTTCCTTCTCATCCTCACTCAACACCGCATAGCTGGAGGCGAGCTGCTCCAGGATCAGGTCATCCACCTCCAGACCGCAGCGTCGCACACACTTGATGATGTTCTGCGCCGCGCTCACCGCGCCGGTAACCATGTGCACGCGCGCTTCCAGGCGCACCCCAGACATGCCAATCGGATCACGAATCCCCTCCTGCTCATCGATGATGAACTCCTGCGGCAGGATGTGCAGGATGCGCTGATCAGCGGGGATCGCCACCGCGCGGGCCGCATCGACCACCCGCTCCACATCACTCTGCGTCACCTCTTTGTCACGGATTGCGACGATGCCGTAGGAGTTGAGACTACGAATGTGGCTGCCCGCCACCCCGGCGTAGACCGAGTGAATCTCGCAGCCGGCCATCAACTCCGCCTCTTCCATGGCACGCTGGATCGACTGCACCGTCGACTCGATATTGACCACCACACCCTTCTTCAACCCCCGCGAGGGGTGCGAGCCGATACCAATGATCTCGATCTCGCCATCAGGCCTGAGATCGCCGACAACCGCCATCACCTTGGAGGTGCCAATATCGAGTCCGATGATCAGGTTCTTTTCAATCTTCTTTGTCATTCAGACATCCACTCCCCGGTTTGGGCGAAACAACATCTGTGGATAGTTCGCGCTTTCCGAGCGATCCATTTGAGTCTCCCAGGTCACACTGAATCCATTGGTGTATCGGAGATCGATCCGTAGCAGCTTCTGTTTCCGGCTGGCGCGCAATTCCGGATAGAGAGGCACAAAACGCGCCAATTGCTGCGCAGCATCTCCACGTCCAAGCACCAGCGCCAGCCCTTCATCGGTATAGAGGGTCCAGGCGTTACGCTGATCAGCAACGATGCGCTTCAGCTTCATCTCTACCGTCTCCAGCAGCGCCCGAATCCGGCGATAATTCCGGTGAATCAAGGCCACATTCGCATCCGGCCCCTCCCAACTAACCAGCCCGGGAATCTTCGGCAGGCTGCGCGGGCGAAAGATCTCACCACGTTGGTTCACCAGGGCGTCTTTACCCCATCTGGCCAGAGGCTCATGTTCCACCACTGACACCTCAATCCGGTCGGGCCAGAGCCGCTTCACACTCACCCGATCGACCCAAGGCAGTCCCTCAACCGCACTGCGCACGGCCTGCAGATCGACGCTGAAAAAGCCGCCCCGGATCGACTCGTGCACGGTCTTTTCCAGCAACCCACGATCCAGATACCTAACCTCACCATCAATCCCCACGGAGCGCAGCGGCATCACCCCCGGCTGCTGCAGCCACTGGTAGCCCCAGAGCACTGCAGCCAGGCTTAGGGCGACGACACTCAGCATCACCCCCCAACGGTGCAAAAAATCGACCACCATGGCGAATCGTCCAGGCGCCGACCGTTTTTTAAGTCTGCGCTTCATCCCTCTGCAAGCTCCAGACTGGTTCGCAAAATCTGCATCACCAGCTCATCGAATCCTATCCCGGCCGCTTTGGCCGCCATCGGCACCAGACTGTGATCGGTCATGCCCGGCACCGTGTTAACCTCGATCAGCCAAGGCTCGCCCGCTTCATCCAGCATCAGATCAACTCGCCCCCAGCCGCTGGCGCCCACCGCATCGAAGGCCTTCGCAGCCAGCTGCTGCAGACGTTGCTCCTCTGCCGCAGGCAGGCCGCAGGGGCAGTGGTAACGGGTCGAATCGGCGCTGTATTTAGCCTCGTAGTCATAAAATGTACGAGGTGTCTCGAGACGGATCAGTGGCAGCGATTTGCCTCTGAGCAGGCTGGCGGTGTACTCCTGGCCGCTGATCCAGCGCTCCGCCAATACCATCGGGTCGTACTCAGCCGCCATCTGCCAGGCCTGCTCCAGCTCATCCCGGCTACCGACCCGCGCCATACCAATGCTTGAACCCTCCCGGGCAGGCTTGATCATCAGCGGAAAACCCAGTGCGGCCGAGGCCTCCAGATCAGACTCCCGCTCGATCAGGCGCGACTCCGGGGTTGGCAAGCCCAAACCACTCCAGAGTGCCTTGGTGCGGTACTTGTCCATCCCCAGGGCCGAGCCCAGCACACCACTGCCGGTATAGGGCAGGCCGATCGATTCAAGCGCCCCTTGCACCGTGCCATCTTCACCGCCACGGCCGTGCAGCACGATGAAGGCGCGATCAAAGCCGCCTTCGCTCAACTGCTCCAACAGATTTTCGGCGGAATCCACCGCATGGGCGTCAATAGCTTGACGCAATAACGCCTGAAAAACCGCGTCACCGCTGCGCAGTGAGACCTCCCGCTCCGCAGAGCACCCGCCCATCAGCACCGCCACCTTACCGAATTCTGCTGGCTGGAAATGGCTCATAGCGGCTCTCCAATGCGGTGCACCTCAGTGACCAAACGCACTCCGCTGCGCGCCTCCACCTGCTGCTGAACCCGCTCGATCAGCGCCTCGATATCAGCTGCAGTCGCCTCACCCGTGTTAACGATGAAGTTGGAGTGTTTCTCCGAAACCTGGGCGCCACCGATCTGCAGCCCCTTGAGGCCCGCAGCCTCGATCAGGCGCGCCGCGTGATCTCCCGGCGGATTGCGAAACACCGAACCACAACTCGGCATGCGGGTCGGCTGAGTCGCGCCGCGGCGCTCCAACAAAGAACGGATCTTCGCCTGGGTACTGTCCGCATCACCCTGCAGCAGTTGCAGCTCTGCGGCGAGAAACCACTCCTCCGCCCGCCCCTTGACCGAGCGATAGCCGATCTCAAACTCATCCGGCGAGCGCCGCCACAGCCGGCCGTGCCGATCAACCATCTCGACACCGATCACCCGTGGCCAGATCTCACCGCCAAACGCGCCGGCGTTCATCGCCAGGGCGCCGCCCAAGGTACCGGGGATACCTGCCAGAAACTCCACGCCGCAGAGCCCCGCCCGAGCGGCCATTCTTGCCACCCTGGCACAGGTGACTCCAGCCTCGAGATAGAGCTGGCGTTCGCCGCGCCACTCAATTCGATCGAGCCGTCCCTGGGTGGCGATCACGGTACCGTCGAAGCCGCCATCGCGTACCAGCAGGTTGCTGCCCAGGCCGAGCCAGAAGAGCGTTTCATCTTCTGGCAAACCCTGCAGAAACAGGAGCAGATCCTCGCGGTCGGCGGGGCGATAGAAACGCCGCGCCGGGCCACCCACCCGCCAGGTGGTATGGCGTGCCATGGGCTCGTCGTAACGCATCTCGCCGCGCAGCCCCTGCGGTTGCACCGCCGCCATCAACGCGAGTCCCTCCCACTCACCAACGCAGCCTGCTGCTGAGCCAAGCTGGCCTGCTTGTCGGCTCGCCGGCTACCCGCCTGAATCTGTTTGACGCCAGCCTGAGCTGTCTGAAAAGGCACAAACCCACGACCGCCAGCATGAGGCAGCAAGGATTCACCACATCCATGATGCAACCGTCGCATATCAAAACTCACACTCATGATTCACCTCCCTCACAGAGGATCTCTGGCAGGCGGGCGGCAATCGTACCGATGCTGCCCGCCCCCAGGGTCAGCACGATGTCACCGTCACGCAGAATGCCAGCGATGATCTCCGGCAGTTCATCCAGCGGCTCAACGAACACCGGATCGACCTGCCCTCGGGCTCGCACCGCACGACTCAGGGCGCGCCCGTCAGCCCCCTGGATAGGCGCCTCACCAGCTGCATAGACTTCGGTCAGCAACAGCACATCCGCTTGCGAGAGCACGTGTACAAAGTCATCGAACTGCTCTTGGGTGCGGCTGAAACGGTGCGGCTGAAACGTCAGCACGATGCGCCGGCCAGGCCAACCCTCGTGCACCGCCTGCAGGGTTGCGGCGATCTCCCGCGGATGGTGCCCGTAATCATCCACCAGCAGCACCTGACCAGCCCCACAGCGGCATTCGCCCTTGGTCTGAAACCGTCGCCCGATGCCCTGAAAACTCTGTAGCGCCCGTTGGATGGCGGCTGGCTCCACCCCTAGTTCCAAGGCCACTGCCACCGCCGCCAGCGCATTCAGCACATTGTGCCGGCCCGGCATGTTGAGGCTGACCTGCTGGCCGCGCTCCCAACCTTCGCATTCGAGCCTGAAGCGGGTGGTCAAGCCCTGTTGTTCAACATCCACCGCGCGCACGTCGGCATCCTCAGAGAAGCCGTAGCTGCGAATCCGCCGGGTCACCTTCGGCAACAGCCGCCGCACCTCGGGGTCATCGATGCAGAGCACCGCCAGGCCGTAGAAAGGTAGATGATGCAGAAACTCCAGAAAGGCGGCGCGCAGCCGCTCGAAATCACCGCCGTAAGTGGTCATATGATCGGCGTCGATATTGGTCACCACCGACAGCATCGGCTGCAGATAGAGAAACGAGGCATCGCTTTCATCCGCCTCGGCCACCAGATAGTCTCCCTCCCCGAGCCTGGCGTTGGCGCCAGCGCTGTTGAGCCGGCCACCGATGACGAAGGTCGGGTCGAGCCCACCCTCGGCCAACACGCTGGCGATCAGGCTAGTGGTAGTGGTCTTGCCGTGGGTGCCGGCCACCGCAATGCTGTAGAGGAAGCGCATGATCTCGGCGAGCATCTCCGCCCGCGGCACCACCGGAATGCGTACCTCTCGAGCCGCCACCACCTCGGGATTATCCTCTTTGACGGCGCTGGAGATCACCACCGCATCCGAGCCGATCACGTTGCCCGCCTGATGGCTGAGAAATACCTCGGCGCCGAGATCACTCAGGCGCTGGGTCACCGCGCTTTCACGCTGATCCGAACCAGAGACCTCATAGCCAAGATTGAGCATCAGCTCGGCGATGCCGCTCATGCCGGCGCCGCCGATACCGACAAAGTGGATGCGTCGCATGCGGCCCATGCTGTCCGGGGCGTGGCGACGTCTTACCGCTTCATTCATGGTTCATTACCTCCAGACAGGCGCGACCAACCCGCTCTGCTGCGTCAGGTTGTGCCAAGGCACGTGCAGCCCCGGCCATCTTCATCAGTTCGCCACGATCAGCGCTCAGGCGACTCAATCGATCTGCCAGATCCGCCGCATCCAGCTCGCTCTGCGGCAGCAATTGCGCCGCCCCGGCATTCACCAGGAAGGCAGCGTTGCGGGTCTGGTGGTCATCCACCGCATGGGGATAGGGCACCAAGATCGCCCCCAGGCCGGCTGCCGCCAGCTCCGAGATGGTCAGCGCGCCAGCCCGGCAGATCACCAGATCAGCCCAGCCGTAGGCCGCCGCCATATCCTCTTCAAAAGGTTTCACCTCGGCGCTAATGCCGAAGTCCCGATAGGCCTGCTGCGCCACCACGAAATTCCGCTCACCCGCCTGGTGGCGCACCTGCGGCCGCTGCGCCGGCTCAAGCAGCGCCAGTGCCTTCGGCACGGTCTCATTTAATGCCTGAGCCCCCAGGGAGCCGCCCAGCACCAACAGTCGCAGCGGTCCGCTGCGCGCCGCAAACCGCTCAGCCGGCGCCGCCAACGCAGTGATCTCAGCGCGCACCGGATTACCCGAATTGAGGGCCCTACGAGCCGCATCAAAGCTGCCGGGAAAGGCTTCGAAGACCCGCCGAGCCAGCGGCGCCAACAGCCGGTTGGTCAGCCCCGGCACCGCATTCTGCTCCTGGATCACCAACGGGATGCGCATCAACCAGGCCACCAGGCCGCCAGGACCGGAGACAAAACCGCCCATACCAAGCACCAGAGCGGGCCGCTTGCGCCGCAGGATCACTGACACTTGCCAGAGCGCGCGCAGCAGCACGAAAGGGGCGGCCAGACGACGTTTCAACCCTGTACCACGCACACCTTTGATCTCGACCTGCTCAATCTCAATGCCGTAGTGCGGGATCAGACGTGACTCCATACCACCGGGGGTGCCCAACCAGAACACTCCGCAGCCCTGCTGTTGCAGCCACTGCGCCACCGCCAGTGCCGGAAATACATGCCCGCCAGTACCGCCAGCCATCACCATCACGCGCGACTCCACTTGGCGGCCCTCCTCTGTGTCTCCCGGGACGCCTGACGCACCTCGTGGTCGACCCGCAGTAGCAAAGCCATCACAATACAGACAACAACAATGCTGTTACTGCCGTAGCTCATGAACGGTAGCGTCAGCCCCTTGGTCGGCAGCACTCCCACATTCACACCGATGTTGATGAACGCCTGGATGCCGATCCAGATGCCGAACCCGTAGGCCAGATAGGCAGAAAAACGCTGCCCCAGACGCTCAGCTCGCCAACCGAGGCCAAACGCCCGCCAGCTGATGAAGAAGAACAGCGCGATCACCACCAAGGTACCAATCAGGCCGAACTCCTCACCAACCACCGCCATCAGGAAATCGGTGTGGGCCTCCGGCAGATAAAACTGCTTCTGTATGCCGTTGCCCAGACCGACACCGCTGATCTCACCGCGACCGAAGGCGATCAGCGCCTGGGAGAGCTGGAAGTCACTCTTGAAGGGATCATCCCAGGGGTTGACGAAGGAAGTAATGCGCGCCCAACGATAGGTGGAGAAGTAAGCCAGCGCGCTAGCGGCGGAGACCGCCATGCCAAGCAAGATCGAGAACTGCCAGAGCTTCACACCGCCAAGCAGCAGCATGCCGAGCACCGTCGCAAACAGCACCACCGTGGTGCCGAAATCGGGCTGTAGCAGGATCAGCACCCCAGTCGGAGCCAGCACCAGCATCGGCTTAACAAAGCCCCAGAAAGAGTTGCTGACCTCCTCACTACGACGCACCAGATAACCGGCGATGTAGATCACCATGAAGAGCTTCATGAACTCCGAGCTCTGCAGGTTGAATGGCCCCAGCTGAATCCAGCGGGTCGCACCATTGACCGTCTTGCCGACGCCGGGCATCAGCAGAATCAACAGCAACCCCATACCCAAGAACACCAGCAGCGGACCCGCCTGCTGCCACTGCCGGATCGAAACTTGCGACAATAGCAGCGCTGCACTAACGCCCAGACCGATGGCGATGGCGTGACGAATGACATAGAAAAAAGGCGTGCCGCCGATGCGCTCACCCACCCACATCGAGGCAGAGGCGACCATCACCATGCCAAAACAGAGTAGCACCAAAGCGGCGCCCAGCAGCCAGTAGTCGAGCTGCGGCAGGGCTGGCAGCGAACCACCTTTGCCGGTTATCGCTTGCGGGCGTACTGCTGTATTCATTCGTCCAGCGCCTCCACCGCCCGAGCAAACTGCTCACCCCGATCCTCAAAACTGGCGAACATATCGAAACTAGCGCAGGCGGGGGAGAGCAACACGCGATCCCCTGGCAACCCATGCTGAGCCGCCACCTCGACCGCGTTCTTCATCGATTTTACATGTACCAGCTGGGCGCAGCCGCTCAGCACCTCTTCGATCAGCAGCGCATCCCGACCGATCAGGATCACCGCCCGTGCAGTGCGCGCTACCACCGGCGCCAGCTCGCTGAAATCGGCCCCTTTGCAGTCACCACCGGCAATCAGCACGGTGCGGCTCTCGCCATGCTCCGGGTGCAACCCCTCCAGCGCCGCAGCGGTGGCACCGACATTGGTCCCCTTGGAGTCGTTATACCAACGCAGCCCACGCTTTTCGGCGATAAACTCGGTGCGGTGCGGCAAGCCGCAGAAACTGCGCAGTGCCTCCAGCATCGGCGCCATCGCCAACCCGGCAGCGCTGCCCAAGGCCAAAGCTGCCAATCCGTTAGCCAGGTTGTGCTCACCAGGAATGCGCAGATCCGCAGCCGGCATCAGCAACTCGTTAGCACGACAAAGCCAGCGCTTCCCTGCCACGCGCCTGACGCCAAAATCCCCGCCTTCTGGTTCACCAAGGGTAAAGCCGAGCGTGTTATCGAGATCGGCCACCATCGCCACCACACGGGGATCGTCCCGGTTGACCACCCGTTGCTCGGCATTGCGGTAAACCACCGCCTTGGCTGCGATGTAGTCATCCAGACTGACGTAGCGATCCATGTGATCGGCAGCGATATTCAGCACCACTGCCACCTTCGCCCGCAGGCTCTGGGTGGTCTCCAGCTGAAAACTGGAGAGCTCGACTACATAGAGCTGCACATCCTCATCCAGCAGATCAAGGGCCGGTTCGCCCAGATTGCCGCCCACCGCCACGTTGAGCCCAGCCACCTTCGCCATCTCACCCAGCAGGGTGGTGACGGTGCTCTTACCGTTGGAGCCGGTGATCGCGATGATCGGCGCGTTAGCCGCCTGCGCAAACAGCTCGATGTCCCCCACCACCGGGACGCCACGCTCGATGGCGGCGCCGATCACCGGGGTCTGTAGCGACAGCCCGGGGCTGATCACCAGCCGTTCGGCCGCCGCGAACACCTCCGGCTGGAAGCCGCCGAGAAACAGCGCCAGATCGGGCATCTCCTCGCGCAGCGCCTGCAGCCCCGGCGGCTGCTGACGACTGTCGGTCACCGCCACCGCGACCCCTTGGGCAGTGAGGTAGCGAGCGCAGGAGAGGCCGGTTTTGCCCAGCCCCACGACCAGCGTTCTGGCGGTTTGTTGCATCACGTTTGGCATCAGCGGATCTTCAAACTCGCCAGTCCGATCAACACCAGAACCACGGTGATGATCCAGAAGCGTACGATGACCCGTGGTTCAGGCCACCCCTTCAACTCAAAGTGGTGGTGCAGCGGCGCCATGCGGAAGATACGTCGCCCGGTCAGCTTGAAGGAGCTGACCTGTAGCACCACCGAGACTGTCTCCATCACGAACACCCCGCCCATGATGAACAGCACCATCTCCTGGCGCACCGCCACCGCTACCGCACCCAGCGCAGCGCCGAGGGCCAGCGCACCCACATCTCCCATGAAGACCTGGGCCGGATAGGCGTTAAACCAGAGGAAGCCCAGCCCGGCCCCCACCAACGCAGCACAGAACACCACCAGCTCGCCCACTCCAGGCAGGTAGGGAATCTTCAGATAGCCAGCAAAATCCACATGCCCGGTGAGATAGGCGAAGATGCCCAGCGCGCCGCCCACCATCACAGTGGGCAGGATCGCCAGTCCATCCAGACCATCGGTGAGGTTGACCGCATTGGAGGAACCGACGATCACCAGATAGGCAAAGAGGATGAACCAGGGCCCCAGGTCGATAGCCAGGTTCTTGGTGTAGGGGACCAGCAGCTCAGTCGCTTCCGGCGCATTCGCGGTCACATAAAAGGTCACGGCCACCGCCAGCCCGACCAAGGTCTGCCAGAAATATTTCCAACGGGCGATCAAGCCGCGTGGGTCACGCTTCACCAGCTTTTTGTAGTCGTCGACCAGACCGATGATGCCGAACAACAGGGTGACGATCAGCACGATCCAGACATAACGGTTGCCCAGGTCGGCCCACAACAGGGTGGCGATGGTAATCGCCACCAGAATCAGCGCACCGCCCATGGTCGGTGTACCGGCCTTGGAGAAGTGGCTCTCCGGGCCGTCATCGCGCACCGTCTGGCCGATCTGATGGTGGCTCAGCCGGCGAATCATAACCGGCCCCACCAGCAGCGAGATCAGCAGTGCGGTCAGCACGCCAAGGATGGTGCGCATGGTCAAGTATTGAAAGACATTGAACGCGCTATGGTACTGCGCGAGCCAGTCTGTCAGATAAAGCAGCATGGTCAGTCTCCCCCCTGGCCGGCCAAGGCATCTACGACCTGCTCCATCCCGGCAGATCGTGAGCCCTTTATAAGTATCGTGTCACCACTAGCTGCGCCCTCCCGCAGCGCCTCCGCCAGTGCCTCCCTATCTTCAAAATGACGCCCGGCCCCGGCAAACGCCACCGACGCCTCGCGGCTTAGCTCTCCCACACTCCACAGCACATCAATGCCGGCACGCTGCGCCTGTTCACCAATCTGCCGATGCAGACGCACTGCGCCCAGGCCCAGTTCGGCCAAATCACCCAGCACCAGCCAACGCTGCCCCGGCGCCTGCGCCAACAGCTCGATGGCGACGCTTACCGAATCGGGATTGGCGTTGTAGCTGTCGTCGATGAGCCGTACGCCCGCCGCCATGCGAGTCTGCAGGCGACCTTTCACCGGCCGCATGCCGGCCAGACCTGCCACCACATCCTTTTCAGAGGCCCCTAGGGCAATCGCGGCGGCAGCGGCAGCAGCGGCGTTGATCAGGTTGTGTCGTCCACCGAGGGCCAGCTTTAACTGCAGCTCTGTGTCCTGATAGAAGAGCGGCGCATGCACGATAAAGCCGTCCGCCTCCCAGCGGGTCTCGGCGGCCTCCGCATCCAGTCGCAGCTGCGCCTCGGGATGGGTGCCGAAGGTCAGCAGACGCCGACCCTCGGCCTGTTTCTGCCAGAAGGGAAAGTAGGCATCATCACGATTCAGCACCAGCGTGCCGTCATCGGTCAGACCCTGGATGATCTCCCCCTTCGCCTTGGCGACCCCGTCGAGCGTGCCGAAACCCTCCAGATGGGCGGCCCCAGCGTTGGTGATCAGCGCCACGTCGGGGCGCGCGATTCCGCTCAGGGCGACGATCTCGCCTGGGTGATTGGCCCCCATCTCGATCACCGCATAGGACTCATCCTGTTGACGCAGCAGGGTCAGCGGCATGCCGATATCGTTGTTCAGATTGCCCTGGGTCGCCAGCACCTTACCGCGCTGGCTGAGGATCGCGGCAAGCATCTCCTTGACCGTGGTCTTGCCGTTGGAACCGGTCACCGCCACCAGCGGCACCGGGAAGGCCTGACGCCAGGCCGCCGCCAGCCGCCCCAGCGCGAGCCGGGTGTCATCGACCAGGATCAGCGGTAGGTGCGCGGTCGTGCGTTCACTGACCAGCGCCGCCACCGCACCGCGCAGTTCGGCCTCATAGAGAAACTCGTGGCCATCGAAGTTGGGGCCCTTTAAGGCCACGTAGAGATCACCGGGCTGCAGCGTGCGGGTATCGGTGCTGACCGCACCAAAGCTGCGCTCCATGCCGAACAGCATACCGTCGATCTGCTCCGCCGCCTGATAGAGGCTGAACTGATTCACTGCTGCCCCTCCGCAGCGATACCAAGCAGCCGCCGCACCTGCTCCCGGTCATCGAAGGGGATGCGTCGATCACCGATCTCCTGCCAGCGCTCGTGGCCCTTACCTGCGATCAGCACCAGATCATCGGCGCCGGCAGACTCCACGGCCAGACGGATCGCTTGGGCCCGGTCTGTCTCAACTTGCACCACGTCGGGTTGCTGCATGCCGCTCAGGATCTGCTGGATGATCGCCTCACTGGCCTCACTACGCGGGTTGTCATCGGTGAGGATCACCCGGTCGGCGAGGCGCTCAGCGACCGCTCCCATCTGCGGCCGCTTGCCACGGTCGCGGTCGCCGCCGCAGCCGAACACCACCGAGAGCGAACCCTGGCAGTGGCCACGCAACACCTCGAGCGCCTTTTGCAGGGCATCCGGAGTGTGGGCGTAGTCGACGATCACCATCGGCCCGGCCTCGCCTTCGAAGCGCTCCAGTCGACCGGCAATGGTTTTGATCGAGGCGAGTGCAGCGATCGCTTCGGACCAGCCCCACCCTTTGTAGAGCAGCACCGCCAGCGCTGCCAGCAGGTTGTCGGCATTGAAGCTGCCCATCAGTTCAGTCTGCAACAGACCTGATCCCCAGCTGCTCTCCAGCTGGATCTCCATGCCCCGCGCGGTGGGCAGAATGCGTTCGGCCCGTATCCAGTCACTCAGACGCTCTGGGAAGGCACTCTCAAGATCGGCGGAGTAGCCCACCGCATCCACATCGCCGGCCAGACTGCCGAGCAATTCCAGGCCAAACGGCTGATCCATGTTGAGCACCGCACAGCGCAGGTCGGGCATCTGAAACAGACGCCGCTTGGCCGCGGCATAGTTGCCAAGGCTGCCATGATAGTCAAAGTGGTCGCGGCTGAGGTTGGTGAACACGGCGATATCGAAGTGCACCGCCTCGACCCGCGACTGATGCAGCGCATGAGAGGAGATCTCCATCGCCACGCTGCGCGCGCCCTTTGCTTTCAGCTCCGCCAGCAACCCCTGCACGCTGACCGCATCCGGGGTGGTGTAGCCGGTGGCCTCCAGGGCCTCTGGGAAACCTGCGCCGAGGGTACCAACCACGCCGCAACGCGCCTCGCTATCGAGGGCCTGGGCCAGTAGATGGCTGACGCTGGTCTTGCCGTTGGTTCCGGTAACACCGATCACCGTCATCGAGCGGCTAGGATAGGCGAAGAAGCGCGCAGCAATCAGGCTCGCTAGACGTGTCAGCCCCTCCACTCGAATCAATGGAATCGGGAGTTGCGTCGCCAACCGCTCCGCCTGTCGATTGACTTCAGAGCCATTTGGCTCCCAGGCGATCGCCACTGCCCCCTGCGCCAGCGCCTGTTCGGTGAAATCGAGACCGTGCCGGTCGCCCCCCTGACAGGCGAGAAACAGCCCGCCGGGACAGAGGTTGCGGCTGTCGATGGCAAGGCAGGAGATGGGGCGGTCCTGGGCGGCATCGATCTCTGCCAAGCCCGCCAGCAGATCCTGCAGCGACACGGTCTGAGACCTGTTCATCAGACTCTTCATCGCCCCGCTTCCATCTGTACCAGTCGCGACCCCGACGGCAACGCCAGGTTGTCGGGGGGGATATTGAGAATCCGCAGCGCGCCACTCATCACTCGGGAGAAGACCGGAGCTGCAACCTTGCCACCATAGAACTCTTTACCTCGGGGTTCATTGATCAGCACCGCCATCACCAACCGTGGATCGGTCGCCGGCGCCATGCCGACAAACAGGGCGAGGTAGCGATCATCCGCATACCCTCCCTTGACCGACTTTTTAGCGGTACCGGTCTTGCCCGCCACCCGGTAGCCAGGCACCGCCGCCTGCGGTGCGGTACCACCCTCGGCGACCACCGCCTCCAGCATCTTCACCAGGGCACGGGCATTGCGGCGGCGCATCACCCGTTTCCCTTTCGACGGCTGCTCCAGCTTCAACATCGAGACCGGCAGCTGCACCCCGTCGTTGGCGATCACCGCATAGGCGCGGGCCAGTTGCAGGGGGGTCAGTGCCAGCCCATAGCCGAAGGAGAGGGTGGCCTGTTCAAACGCGCTCCAGTCAGAAAAGTGGGGCAGGCTGCCACTCGACTCGCCGGGAAAAAGACTCTCGCTGCTGCTGCCGAAACCGAGTCGGGTGTAGAAGTTCCAGAGGGTCTCCGGCTTGAGCGCCAAAGCGATCTTGCTAATCCCCACATTGCTCGACTTCTGCAGCACCGTCTTAACATCGATACGGCCATAGTTGCGATGATCGCGCACCCAATGGCGCCCCACCCGCAGCTGTCCTGGATTGACGTCAATCGGTGTGTCAGCGGTGAAACGGCCCTGTTCCAGGGCGGCGGCAACAGTGAACGGCTTGAGCGTCGAGCCCGGTTCGAAGACATCGGTCACCACGCGGTTGCGGAAACTGGAGTGGTGGCTGTCGCGCCGTGCATTCGGGTTATAGGAGGGACGGTTGACCATCGCCAGCACCTCGCCACTGCGCACATCGAGAATCACAGCCGAACCCGACTTCGCCTTGTGTTTAGTGACTGCCGCCTTCAGCTCGCGATAGGCGAGAAACTGCAGCCGCCGGTCAATGCTCAGGACCAGTTCGTTGCCCGGTTTTGGACTGCGGATATTCTCCACATTCTCCACCACCCGACCATGGCCATCTTTGATCACCCGCTTGGCGCCGGGCGCACCCTTCAGCCACTCGTCGTAGGCCAGCTCCATGCCTTCCTGTCCCTGGTCGTCCATCCCGGTGAAGCCGAGCACATGGGCCATCACCTCGCCACTGGGGTAGAAACGGCGATACTCGGAGACCAGACTGATCTCTTTGATATTGAGTGCTTCCACCTCCGCGGCAGTGTCCGGGTCGATACGCCGCTTGAGAAAGACGAACCCCTTGTCGCGCGAAAGCTGCCGGCGCAGCCAGTCGGCATCCAAATCAAGGGTGGCGGCCAGCGCGCCGATCGTCTTCCCATCCACATTAATTTTGCGTGGGTTGGCGATAACAGTCTTGACCGGGGTGCTGATCGCCAGCGGCTCGCCGTTGCGATCGGTAATCATGCCGCGACTGGCGCTCACTTTCATCACCCGCAGGTAACGGCGCTCACCCTGCTCCTGCAGGAACGTGGTCTGCAGCACCTGGCGGTCGATCGCCCCCCACACCAGCAGGCCATAGGCGAGCAGCAAAATGCCGAGCACAAGCCAGCGCCGGCCCCGGTAGCCGGGTTCCCGCGCAGTATCGCTCTGCTGTCGTTTTTTCTTGCTTGCCGCCATCTCAGCGCCTTATCACCACCACTTCATCGAACCGGGGCAGGTGCATGCCGAGGCTGCCCCGCGCTACCCGCTCCACTCGCGAGTGGGTGGCGAGTGTGCTCTCCTCAAGCTGCAGACGCCCCCATTCGATACCGATCTTCTCCCGCTCTGTCAGTAACTCCTGCAGACGCACAAACTGCTTTCTGCTGAGGTATTTTGCGTAGACCACACCGATCCCCGACAGCACCACTGCAACCATCAGAAGGGCGAGTAACCAGCTCCGCGCCGACATCAGGCAAGCCTCTCGGCAACGCGCAAAACGGCACTGCGCGCCCGCGGGTTCGACTCGGTCTCGTCTGCACCCGGCCGTATCGCCTTGCCCAGCAGTTTCAAACGCGGTTGCAGCTGCGCCTGGGTGACCGGGACACCGGCGGGGAAGCGATCTCCCTTCGCCTGGTCGCGCATGAAACGTTTGACGATCCGGTCCTCCAGCGAGTGGAAGCTGATCACCGCCAGCCGCCCGCCGGGGCGCAGCACCTCCAGTACCTGACCGAGAAACTGCTGCAGGTCATCCAGTTCTCGATTAATGAAGATGCGAATCGCCTGAAAACTGCGTGTCGCAGGGTGTTTGCCCTTTTCCCAGGCAGGGTTGGCAGCGCTGACGATCTCCGCCAGCCGTCCGGTGGTCAGAATCGGTTCGACTTGTCGTGCCGCCACGATGGCACGCGCGATGCGGCGTGCATGGCGTTCATCGCCATAACGCTTGAGCACATCAGCGATCTCTTTGTCTGTCGCAACCGCCAGCCATTGGGCAGCACTCATCCCCGAATTGGGATCCATGCGCATATCCAATGGGCCATCCTGCAGAAAGCTAAACCCCCGCTCAGCCTGATCCAACTGAGGAGAAGAGACACCCAAATCCAGCAGGACCCCATCAACCCGGCCCGCCACACCTGCATGCTGTGCCACTTGCGCAATCATCGCAAAGCTCTGCTGCACGATAGTGAACCGTGCATCCCCCCCCAGTTGTTCTCTGCCATGGACGATCGCCTGTGGATCTTTGTCGATGCCGATCAATCGTCCCCGCTCACCCAATGCCTTGAGTATGCGCCGGCTGTGTCCGCCCCTACCGAAGGTGCCGTCGATATAGATCCCTTCGGCTGTAATATTTAAGGCTGTTACTGCCTCCTCCAGCAGTACCGGCCTATGTGTTGTTATCTCTGTCATCGTCAGATCGAGAGCGACTCAAGTTCCTCTGGCAGGTCAAGATCGTTCAGGTCAACCTCTTCCAACCACTCATCCCGATTGCGATTCCAGGTCTCTTCATCCCACAACTCAAAACGGTCGCCCTGTCCCACCAGGGCGACCCGTTTCTGCAGATTGGCGAACTTACGCAGCTCCGTCGGCAGCAGAATTCGTCCTTGAGCATCCATTTCCAGATCGTGGGCGTGGCCGATATAGAGCCGCTGTAAATTGCGTGCCGCCCTATTGAATGAGGGCAAGGCCTTCAACTTCTGCTCGATCTCCTCCCAAACCGGCTCGGGGTAGATCAGCAGGCAGCGGTCTTTATCTACGGTGATTACCAATTGGGAGGCGCAGGATTCCACCAGCCGCTCACGATACCGAGTCGGTATCGCCATACGGCCTTTGGCGTCCAGATTTAGGGCAGAAACCCCACGAAACACCGCTCACCCCCCCGCTTGGAAACAAACTCCCCTCTTACCCACATTATTCCACTTTTTTCCAATCTTAGGTGCCGCATCTCCACCTTGTCAAGGAGAGTGATTGTAAAACCCCTGTTTGATCAAATAGTTACACGCGGGAGTTAAGGTTGCTCACACAGAAGATAAACCTCTTTAAACACAAAGAGGTAACGCAAAAACCTAATGTGAAACATGAGAACAGCGTTGCGCTTGCGGGAGGAAATTCGTCGAGAGGCTAAAAAAGGGGGAGCCGGCCTGTAAGCCGGGTTCTGTCGAGGACAGCCATTCATCTGGGATGCACGTCACCGTGCACCTCAAGCAACCTACCCGGGAGCGATGCGGGCCACACCAATGCTCCCCTATTTGGTCTTGCTCCGGGTGGGGTTTACCCTGCCACTGGCGTTACCGTCAGCGCGGTGCGCTCTTACCGCACCATTTCACCCTTACCGGCGCCAAAGGCGCTTAGGCGGTATCTTTTCTGCGGCACTTTCCGTAGACTTGCGTCCCCCAGGCGTTACCTGGCACCCTGCCCTGTGGAGCCCGGACTTTCCTCCACCTCGTTGCCGAGGCAGCGACTGTCCGGCCGACTCCCGCTAGCAACCTACTGGTTTAGCGGAAAAGATGCAATAGCTATAGCTCCCAAACGGCCGAACCCGGCCACAGAATTTTGTTCCCGAAATGGATCCGCCGGGTTGGGCGCCTATCAATAATCGCATTAAAAGCAAGATATGGCCCCCAGACGGGCCGCTCGAAAAGATCCTGATCCATGCAACCAGCCAAAAACATCTTCGACTATCGCCCCTACTGGGCCAAACGCTTCGGCAGCGCGCCGGTCCTGCCGATGTCGCGGGCAGAGATGGACAACTTGGGCTGGGACAGCTGCGACATCATTATCGTCACCGGCGACGCTTATGTGGACCACCCGAGCTTCGGCATGGCGCTGATAGGACGGCTGCTGGAGGCCCAGGGCTTTCGTGTCGGCATCATCGCCCAGTCCGACTGGCACTCGAGCGGCGACTTCCTGCGCCTCGGCCGCCCCAACCTCTTCTTCGGCATCACCGCCGGCAACATGGACTCGATGGTCAACCGCTACACCGCCGAGCGGCGCATCCGTAGCGACGATGCCTATACTCCCAACGGCGAGGGCGGCAAGCGCCCCGACCGCTCGGTGATCGTCTACGCTCAGCGGGCCCGCGAAGCCTGCAAGGGAGTACCGATCATCATCGGTGGCATCGAGGCAAGCCTGCGTCGCATCGCCCACTACGACTACTGGTCGGAAAAGGTGCGTCGCTCGATCCTGCCTGATTCGAAGGCCGACCTGCTGATCTACGGCAACGCCGAGCGGGCGCTGGTGGAGGTGGCCCACCGACTGGCGGCGGGGGAGAAGATCTCAGAGATCACCGACGTGCGCGGCACTGGCCTGATGCGCCAGCAGCTGCCGGAGGGCTGGAGCGAGGTCGACTCAACCCAGATTGACCAACCCGGCGCATCGATCAGGCACTCCAGTCCCTATCAGGCAGAGCCGGCCTGCGACACAACGCAGCGCGTCACGCTGCACACCCGCCCCCGCAAACTGGAGCGCAGCCACACTGTAATCCGCCTCCCCTCTTATGATCAGGTGGAGTCGGACGAGCTGCTCTACGCCCACGCATCCCGAGTCTTCCACCTGGAGACCAACCCAGGCAACGCCCGCGCCCTGGTGCAGCGCCACGGCAAGCGCGATGTCTGGCTCAACCCGCCGCCAATTCCGCTCACCACAAAGGAGCTCGACCACATCTACGAGCTACCCTATACGCGCAAACCCCACCCAGCCTATGGCGATGCTAAAAACCCGGCCTGGGAGATGATCCGCTTCTCGATCAACATCATGCGCGGCTGTTTCGGCGGCTGCACCTTCTGCTCGATCACCGAACACGAGGGGCGCATCATCCAGAGCCGATCGGAGGATTCGATCATCCGCGAGGTGGAGACGATCCGCGACCAGGTGCCCGGTTTTACTGGCAACATCTCCGATCTGGGCGGCCCCACCGCCAACATGTACCGGCTGCTGTGCAAGGACAAAAAGGTCGAGGCCGCCTGCCGCCGCCTCTCCTGCGTCTATCCCGACATCTGCCCCAACATGGAGACAAACCATCGCCCGCTGATCCGACTTTATCGCCGAGCCCGCAAGCTACCCGGAATCAAACGCATCTTCATCGCCTCGGGCCTGCGCTACGATCTGGCGGTGCGCGACCCTGAATATATAAAGGAGTTGGTCACCCACCATGTTGGCGGCTACCTGAAGATCGCGCCTGAGCACACCGAAGCGGCCCCTCTGAGCAAGATGATGAAACCGGGGATCGGCAGCTACCAACGTTTCAAAAAGCTGTTCGAAAAATACTCTATGGAGGCCGGCAAGGAGCAGTACCTAATCCCCTACTTCATCGCCGCCCACCCCGGCAGCTCAGACCAGGACATGCTCAATCTGGCCCTCTGGCTAAAGGCCAACGGCTTCCGTCTCGACCAGGTACAGGCGTTCCTGCCAACCCCGCTGGCGATCGCCTCGGCGATGTACCATACCGGCCGCAACCCGCTGAAGCGGATCCAGCGTGATGGTGAAAGCGTCACCGTAGCACGCGGCCTAAAACAACGCCGCCTGCACAAGGCATTTCTGCGCTACCATGACTCGGCCAACTGGCCAGTGCTGCGAGAGGCCCTGAAACAGATGGGACGGGCCGACCTGATCGGCAACGGTAAACACCAGCTGATACCCAATTGGCAACCGAAAACTGAGCGTCAGCAAGGCAGCAACAAACCCGCGGGAAAGAGGGTCGGCAGGAGAGATCCAGCCAATCGACGAAGCGCCATAAAAACCCCCGGACGACGTCACAAACACAGCCGCAAAGGCCGCTAAAACAACACAACAAAAAACACCATCAAAGACACCGCATACGGCGCACATTAACCTTATCTTTCAAGAAGTTAATATAACGCACAAACAATCCATCCCAAACTTGAAAATAGCGCTTTCGGACCCATACTTAAGGCAGATAGAGAGGGCAAACGAAGGAGGAAGCCATGAAAATCACACGTTACGACCCCTGGCAGATGATGGAAGAGTTGCGCCGTGATATGGATCGCGCGTTCACCCCTCAACTCCAGAGAGAAGACACAACCCATGTTGTAGGTGGAGACTGGGTGCCCGCGGTTGATATCAAGGAAGAGGATGACCGGTATGTCCTGCATGCCGACATCCCCGGCGTTGATCCCGAAAAGATCGAAGTCACCATGGAGAATGGCGTACTGACGATCCGCGGCGAACGGCACATTGAGCATGAAGAGGAACGCGAAAACTTCCGGCGTATCGAACGCTCACACGGCGTCTTCTACCGGCGTTTCACGCTGCCTGAACATGCCGATGCAGAGGCCATCACCGCCACCGGCAAGGATGGCGTGCTTGAAGTCATCATTCCCAAGACCACCACACCGACCGCACGCCGGATCGAGGTGACACACTAAGCTGATCATGGGAGAGGGCCTGTATGGCTCTCTCCCATGCTGCTTTCCCCGCCTCAGCTATCAGTCTTCCATGCCAGCGCCTGCTGATAGAGCGCATTTTTCTTCAGGCCGGTGATTGTCGCCGTCAACGCCGCCGCCTGTTTCAGCGGCAACTCACCAGCCAGCACGCGCAGGATCCGTTCCGCATCCGCCCCGGAGTCCATCACATCAACCGGTTCCGCCCCCGCCAACAGCAACACGAACTCCCCCTTGCGCTGATTCGCATCTGCCTCGACCTGTTCAATCAGCGAGCTCAGGCTGCCGCTCAACACTGTCTCGTGCAGCTTGGTCAGCTCTCGGGCGATCACTGCCTGACGCTCACTACCAAATACCGCCGCCATATCCGCCAGCGAGGCCTTTATCCGGTGGCTCGATTCATAAAACAGCAGCGTCGCAGTCTGTTTCAGCAGTGCCTCCAGCCAGTGGCGGCGCTGCGCGCCCTGGCGCGGCGGGAAGCCAGCAAACAGAAACCGGTCGGTGGGCAGACCCGCCACCGACAGCGCCGCAATCGCCGCACTCGGCCCCGGCACCGCCATCACCTCGATCCCCCGCTGGCGCGCCTCACGCACCAGCGGAAAACCTGGATCACTGATCAGCGGCGTACCCGCATCAGAGACCAGCGCGACCTGCTCACCCTGTGCCAGGTGCAGCAACAGTCGCTCCATCGCCTCGCGCTCATTGTGCTCGTGAAACGCCATCATCGGGGTACCGATGCCGTAGTGACGCAACAACGACCGAGTATGGCGGGTATCCTCCGCGGCAATCAGATCGACCGTCGACAACACCTTCACCGCACGCCGGCTCAAATCATCAAGATTGCCGATGGGGGTGGCTACAACGTAAAGTACGCCTTTCGACACGTTACATTCCAATGCTCGGGACCAACGCCCATCCTGCCGCCCGTTTGAGACTCATGCAAGCCAACAACCTCTATCGCCCCATTCTCGCCCTGTTTGCCCTACTACTGCTATTGCAGGGGTGCGGCGGCACTCCTCCCCGACCGGACGACACAGAAGCCGTCAAGCAGCCACCCTCTCTACAGGCCCAGGCAGCCAGCCTGATCGAACAGGGGGAGCATGCGGCAGCGGCCCGCCTGCTCGAACAGCTGGCAGCAAGCCTCAGCTCGCCCGAGCAGGAACAGATCCGGCTTGATGCGGCAGAGAGCTGGGTCAAAGCCGGTGACTGGCAGGCCGTGAAACAGATCCTGAGCCAGCTGCCCACCACCCAACTGCCGGCGACGCTAATCCCACAGACGCAGATACTGAAGGCAGAACTGGCCCTGCACCAAGGCATGATCGACCGCGCCATCGATCTGATGCAGCCGCCGCCCAGCGCCGATGCGCCGCTACCTTTGCAACGGCGCTACCATCGCAACATGGCGGAGGCGTTTCGCCTCTCCGGCAACCGCCTGGAGAGCGCCCGTGAACTGAGCGAACTCGATCAACTCCTGTTTGATGAAGAGGCGCGCCTGGCGAACCAACGCCAACTGCTGCAGGGCCTGATGGTGATGACCGACACCGCCCTGACCCTGCTGCAGCCATCGCCACCGGGCACCCTCGGCGGCTGGATGGAGCTGGCACGCATCGCCAAGGCGAACATCGATGACCCGACGCTGATCAGTACCCGGCTCGAGGCCTGGCAGGAGGATTTCCCCAACCACCCCGCCCTGCCCCAGCTACTAACAGGCCAGCGGACCGAGTCGGCCGAACAGCTGCTGCAGTTCGACGCGGTCGACCACATCGCGATCCTGCTGCCGCGCAGTGGCATCTATGCCAAGGTAGCCCAAGCGGTACAGGATGGTCTGCTCGCCGCCTGGTATCAGCAACCGGCGAGCCGTCGGCCACAGCTGCGTTTCTATGACAGCAGCGATCCCGACACCATCCTCGATTCGATCGACCAGGCAGTCAGCCAGGGCGCCAAGGCGATCGCAGGCCCACTCAACAAACAGGCCCTGACGCTGCTGTTGAAGAGCGATGGCTTCCCAATCCCGCTGCTGGCGCTCAACCACACCAGCAATGGCGGCACCCCGCCAGCCAACCTCTACCAGTTCGGCCTCTCCCCAGAGGGCGAGGCGCAGCTGGTGGCGGAACGTGCCTGGCTCGAGGGCCATACCAGCGCCTTGAGTCTCACCCCCAGCGGCGATTGGGGGGAGCGTATCGCCGAGAGTTTCCGCACACGCTGGCTGACGCTGGGCGGTGTGCTGGTGGAGCAGCAGCAGTATCAGGCGAAGGAGAACGACTTCTCTGCACCGATCCGCAGCCTGCTCAATCTGGACGAGAGCAACGAACGCCGCCGGGTACTGCAGCAGACCATTCACCGCACGCTCGAATATGAACCCAGGCGGCGCCAGGATGCTGACTTCATCTTTCTCGCGGCACGCCCGCAAAAGGCACGTCAGCTGCGCCCGCAGCTACAGTTTCACCACGCCGGGCAGCTGCCAGTCTACGCCACCTCACACATCTACAGCGGTGCCGCAGAACCGGAGAAAGACAAGGATCTGGGGCAGATCTTGTTTGTCGAGATCCCCTGGCTGCTGGACCAGGAGGACCAGAGCCCGCTCTCCCGCAACCAGCTGAAGCGGCTGATCCCAAGCATCGAACAGCGCTATGCGCGCCTCTATGCCCTCGGCATCGATGCCTACAATCTGCTGCCGCAGCTGCCAGCCCTGGCCGCCGACACCAACCGCAGCCTGGATGGCAAGACCGGTACCCTCTACCTCGACCACAAAAACCGCATCCATCGCCAGCTTGCCTGGGCGGAGATGCGTAACGGTCGGGCCCGACTCACCGGTTATGCGCCGCGCATCGAAGCCCCGCTCGGCAACGAGCAACTGATCGAACTTGAGCTCGAACCAGGCGCTGCCGAGCAGCAGCCAGTCACGCCATCCACCCCGGAAGCCGCTGTCTCACCATGAAGGCCAACCACCTGATCCGTGGCGAACAGGCCGAGCGCCTTGCCTGCCGTCATCTGCAGGCCGAGGGACTGCGGCTGCTGGAGCGCAACTACCGCACCAAGCAAGGTGAAATCGATCTGGTGATGCAGGATGGCAACAGCCTGGTCTTCGTCGAGGTGCGCTATCGCAAGTCAGACATCTTCGGCAGCGCCGCCGAGAGCATCACCGCCGCCAAACGAGCCAAACTGATCGCCGCCGCCAACCACTATCTGCTGCGTCAGGCCGACCGCCCGAGCCGCTTCGACGTGGTCGCCATCAGCGGTGACCAGTCCCCCGGCATCGAGTGGATCCGCAACGCCTTTGATGCCTTCTGAGCAGCCAGACTGATAGCTATCGCAGCCGATTTTCTTCAATTCACCATCCCCAGAGGATCGGCAACCGGGTACAATGCACCGATGGAACTTAGTGATCACGTCAGACAGATTTTCAGCGAGAGCATCCAACTCAAGATCGACGCGCTGCCACAGCTCACCGATCAGATCAGCGCAGCCGCGGAGCTGATCGTCAGTCGGCTGCTGGAGGGGAACAAGACCTTCAGTTGCGGCAACGGCGGCTCCGCCGGCGACGCCCAGCACTTCTCTTCCGAGATGCTCAACCGCTTCGAGCGGGAGCGGCCAGGGCTGCCAGCCATCGCGCTGACTACCGACAGCACCACCATCACGGCGATCGCCAACGACTACAGTTATGAACGCGTGTTTGCGCGCCAGATCGAGGCGCTTGGCCAGCCCGGCGATCTGCTGCTGGCGATCTCCACCAGCGGCAACTCGGTCAACGTCAATGCAGCGGTGGAGGCGGCCCATGAGCGCGGCATGGGAGTGATCGCTCTCTGCGGCCGGGACGGCGGCGAGCTGAAGAAACTCCTGCTGGCCGATGATGTCGAACTCTGCGTTGCGTCGGATGTAACCGCACGCATTCAGGAAGTCCATCTGCTGATCATCCACTGTCTGTGTGACTTGATCGATCGACAGCTACTGGGCAACTGACACCGCTCCACTGACGAGGATTTTATGAGCCATTTCGTTGTACCACTGGTCTCCTTGCTATTCACCGTCACCCTGCTGCAAGGCTGCGCCGCCGCCGTCGTGGGCGGCGCCGCCACTGGCGTCTCCATCGCTCACGACCGCCGCACCATGGGCACCTTCATCGAGGATCAGAATATCGAGCTGAAGGCTTCCAGCCTGCTGCGCAACGACGCCACGCTCTCCGAGCACAACCATATCAGCGTGACCAGCTTCAATATGGTGGTGTTGCTGACCGGCCAAGCCGCCTCCGCAAGTGATCGGCTGCGTACGGAACAGATCGTGAAAAAGGTTGAGAAGGTACGCCGCGTAGTCAATGAACTGGAGGTCGGCTCGGGCGCTTCGTTTGGCGAAATCACCCGTGACTCCGCCCTCTCGGCAGAAGTAAAGTTCAAACTGACCAAGGTGAAGCTACCAGGCTTCGATCCGCTGCGCATCAAGGTAATCACCGAACGCGGCGTGGTCTATTTGATGGGGCTGGTGAGTCGAGCCGAAGCGGATGCCGCCACCGGGCAGGTTCGCAAGATCAGCGGCGTGCGCCGCGTGGTGCGGGTCTTCGAATACATCTGATGCCATTGCCACTCAGCTTGAGCAGCAAGGTCGCACCGCTCCCGGCTGTTGCGCAAAAGGCCTTGAAGGCGATTGTCGGCAGTGATGCGCTGCTCACCGAACCCGCCGACTGTCTCCCCTACGGTTACGACAACAGCCGCCAGCAGGCGCTGCCCCAGGCGGTGGTATTCGCCAGCGAGGCGGCGCAGATTGAAGCGATCCTGGCGCTCTGCAACAGGCACCAGATCCCGCTAACCCCGCGCGGCGCGGGCACCGGCACCACCGGCG
Organism: endosymbiont of Ridgeia piscesae; assembly: GCF_001443665.1. Lineage (NCBI taxonomy): Bacteria > Pseudomonadati > Pseudomonadota > Gammaproteobacteria > endosymbiont of Ridgeia piscesae. The sequence goes on from NZ_KQ557122.1 coordinate 119,537, forward strand.
CCACGGTGCCAGACCAGCATGGAATCGTGCTCTCTCTGGAACGGATGGACCGGATCCTGGATATCGACCCCGGCAACCGACTCGCTCGGGTGGAACCCGGGGTCACCAACCAGACCTTGCAGCTAGCGTTGGCAGAGCACGGCTTCTTCTGGCCACCGGACCCGACCAGCGCCTCGGTCTGCACGATTGGCGGCAATCTGGCCTACAACTCTGCCGGCCCTCGGGCAGTCAAATATGGCACGCCGCGGGAAAACACTCTTGGATTGCAGGCTGTCACCGGCGCCGCTCAGACCATCCGCACCGGCGTCAACACCACCAAGGGGGTGGTGGGCTACGATCTGACGCGTCTGCTGATCGGCTCAGAAGGCACCCTGGCCATCATCACCGAGGCGACCCTCAAACTGACCCCGCTGACGCAGGCCAGGCAGACCCTGCAGGTCAGCTATCGCGACATCCACGCCGCTGCCAAGGCAGTCTCCGCCATCATGGCGCAACCCACCACCCCCTGTGCGCTCGAGTTCATGGATGGCGCGGCACTCGAGATGGTGCGCGACTTCTCCGATCTAGCCCTGCCCCCGGAAGTCGGCGCACTGTTGATGATCGAGGTGGACGGCGCCAGCCACTCGATTGAGCAGATCGCAGCTGAGGTGGCAACGGCCGCAACGGTCGAGGGGCTGATCGAGATCCACCAGGCCAAAACCACCGAGGAGATTGCGGCTCTATGGAAGACCCGAAAGGCACTCTCACCAGCACTGCGTAATGTCGCACCGAAAAAGATCAACGAGGATGTGGTGGTGCCGGTCTCACGTATTCCCAGGCTGATCGACGAGCTAGAGCGCCTCTCCGCTCAGAGTGGCATCACCATCATCAATTTCGGCCACGCCGGCAATGGCAACATCCACGTCAATCTGTTGCTCGACCCCGACGATCCACTGCAGATGGCAGCGGGTAATGCCGCCCTCAGCCAACTCTTCGATCTGGTTCTGGCGCTGGGAGGGACCATCTCTGGCGAGCATGGCGTCGGCCTGGCAAAACGGGATTTTGTCCCGCGGGAGATCGACCCCCCCACTCTCGAACTGATGCGCGCCATCAAACGTCAGTTTGACCCCAACAACATCCTCAATCCGGGCAAGCTTTTCACGTACAGTTAATGCGTACAGTTAATACACTTGAAATAAACGCGTGAATCAGTTAACGTTTTCACCTCGTATTTAGCCAAATGCATGCAGTCTCTCTTCTTACTGCCGCTAGTCTGAGTAAGCGTATAAAGCAGTAGCCAGATCGTTATCCGAGCGAGAAAAGAGGCGAATAAAGCCCGACGCTCCTCAACAGGAGAATCGGTGGATGAAGATGACCAGATACAAGACCTTGGTCGTGGCTTCATTAGCCGCAGCACTTTTCAGCAGTAGTCTGCCAGCCGAGGAGCGCCCCCTACAGGTCGACTCACAGGGTTTCTGTTCAAGCCTGCCCTCAGTAGACCGGGCAGAGCTCTCCCAGCGCATTCTCAAGCTGCACAGCAATCTGCAGCACCAGCAAGCAGAGCTGACCAGGGCAGAGATTGAAAAACGCTTTGACAGCACCGACGCAGTCATCACCATCATCCTGCCCGGCGGACTTCTCTACGCCGCCTACCGGAAAGCTGACCACCTGAAGACCAAGGCCCGGCTTGAGCAGGTATCTTCCGATCTCAACCGTCTCTCTGTTGACTTGGTCGCTTTCAACCCGATCGGTTCCATCCAGGTTGCACAAGCCCGCTAGCATCTGGATTACCACTCGCCCCGGCCAGCCCGTACAACAACACAATAAAAAAGCCCGGCCAAATGGAGAGCCATTCGGTTAATCTATTGATACCGGAAGTGAGAAAAGCCCGCTTCGGACGAAGCGGGCTTTTTTATTTCTTGACGAAGATGAGCTATGTTTTACGCTGTCATCATCTCAGACAACTTCCTAAACCAACTTTCCACTTCCCCTTCAGGGTCTCTTTCCCGAATTCGCACTGCGGTCATTGCTTTAAAAGCCTTAGTTAAGCGTTTTTTTGCCGCGCTATCCTTCATTGGTGCATCGTCCCGTTCGGGGTTGTATATAGCCTCGGAAAACAACTTCGGGACATCCTTCCCATCATCATCTAGGTCATCTGGGATATTGATCTGTACGCCATAGACTTCCTTGATTGCATCGGTGTGCAAGTAATTCTCGATTTCTCGCTTTTTTGTCTGAGTAGCCCAAGACCCATCACCCCGAGCATTCACCTCGTCAACTGCTTTTCCGTACTCGGGCTTGTCGTTGTCATACAGATGGAATTCCGGACAATTGAAGTTCTTCAAGTAATGCTCTGTAACCCAATGCAGCAGA